>JALYXN010000140.1 GCA_030947085.1 Pseudomonadota bacterium
CCCACAAGTGCATCCCCCCAAGAAGCCACTCCCCCAAGAAGCCGCTCCAACAAAAAGCCCGCTCCCATCGGCCGCTCCTACAACGCCGGGCGGGCCTGCCATAATCAGCGCATGACTGAAGCCCGTATCATCCATGCCGCTGCCCAACTCGACGACGACACGCTCGAAGCCACCATCCGTCCCCGGCGGCTGTCCGAGTATCTTGGCCAGCAGACGGTACGTGAGCAGTTGTCGATCTATATCGAGGCGGCACGCAAACGGGGCGGTGCGCTGGACCATGTACTGATTTTCGGGCCACCGGGGCTGGGCAAGACCACGCTCAGCCATGTCATCGCCAACGAACTCGGGGTCAATCTCCGCTCCACCTCCGGTCCGGTGCTGGAGCGTGCCGGTGACCTGGCCGCGCTGCTGACCAATCTCGAGACCAACGACGTGCTGTTCGTCGACGAGATCCATCGGCTGTCGCCGGTGGTGGAGGAAGTGCTGTATCCGGCGATGGAAGATTTCCAGATCGACATCATGATCGGCGAGGGGCCGGCGGCGCGCTCGATCAAGCTGGATCTGCCGCCCTTTACCCTTATCGGCGCCACCACCCGGGCCGGCATGCTCACCGCGCCTTTGCGCGATCGCTTCGGTATCGTGCAGCGGCTGGAGTTCTACAGCGCCGAAGATTTGACGTCGATCGTGCGCCGGGCCGCGCAGATTCTCGGTATCGTCTGTGTTCCCGAGGGCGCGCAGGAGATCGCCCGCCGCTCGCGTGGCACGCCGCGAATCGCCAACCGTCTGCTGCGCCGCGTGCGGGATTTCGCCGAGGTGCGTGCCGATGGCGAGATTACTTTGGAAGTGGCGCGGGCCGCGCTGGACATGCTGAAGATCGACCCGGAGGGTTTCGACGAACTGGATCGACGCCTGCTCGCTCAGATCGTGGAAAATTTCGACGGCGGGCCGGTAGGCGTCGAGTCGCTGGCGGCCGCATTGAGCGAGGATCGCGGCACGCTGGAGGATGTGGTCGAACCGTACCTGATCCAGCAGGGTTACCTCATCCGCACGGCACGCGGACGGATGATCAGCCACAAGGGCTGGCGTCATCTCGGCCTGAAGCCACCGGCGCGCCAGTTGCCGCCGGCCGACATGTTTGACGTCGGGGAAGCCGATGTCTGAGCTGGCGTCAAAGGTTCCCTTCGTCTGGCCCGTGCGGGTCTACTGGGAAGATACCGACGCCGGTGGTGTCGTCTATCACGCCAGCTACGTGCGCTTTCTGGAGCGTGCCCGCACCGAGTGGATGCGCGCATTGGGCGTCGACCAGATGGCTTTCAAACAGGAAACCGGGCTGGCCTTCCTGGTCCGCGAGATGCGGCTGGATTTTCTCAAGCCAGCCCTGCTGGATGATGAACTGTCGGTAACGGTCGAAGTCAAAGAACGACGCGCAGCCAGTATCCTGTTCACTCAGACAATCACTCGCGCGGACGGCAACTGCCTGGTTCGCGCGAGCGTACGGGTGGCTTGCGTGGATCTGAAACGCATGCGCCCGGCGGCGATTCCCGCAGACCTCATCCCGAACCCGAAATCCGACTGACCAGCCCGACTGGCGGAGAACCTTCAAGCAATGAACGGTGGACTGAACATTTTCACGCTGATCGCGGATTCGAGCCTGCCGGTGCAGTTGGTGCTGCTGATATTGCTGGTGTTCTCGTTTCTCTCGTGGGTCATCATCATCCGCAAATACACCCAGACCAAGGCCGCCACCCAGGCGACCGAGGCGTTCGAAGAGCGTTTCTGGTCCGGCGGCGATCTGGCCCAGCTTTTTCGCGAGGTCAGCAATGGCCAGGACAGCAACGGCGGCATCGAAACCATTTTCGAATCGGGCTTTCGCGAATTTGCCCGTCAGCGCCAGCGCAAGACGCACGATACACGCAGCGTCATCGAGGGTTCCGAACGCGCCATGCAGGTAGCGGCCACCCGCGAAATTGGGGTTCTCGAGCGCAATCTCGAATTCCTGGCCAACGTGGGTTCGATCAGCCCGTATGTCGGTTTGTTCGGCACCGTGTGGGGCATCATGGGCGCGTTCCAGGGCCTGGGCGAGATGAAGGACGTGACCATTGCCGTGGTGGCGCCGCATATCTCCGAAGCGCTGATTGCCACCGCCATGGGCCTGTTCGCTGCGATCCCCGCGCAGTGGGCGTACAACCGCTATGCCACCAAGGTCGAGCGGATTGCGTCCAGCTATGACGTGTTCCAGGAGGAGTTTTCTTCCGTCCTGCAGCGGCAGATCCAGACCGACGACGTCGCCTGAGCGGAGCAGCAGCCATGCGAAAAGTCAGGCGTCAAAAGCGCTACAAGCTCAAGTCCGAGATCAACGTCGTGCCGTATATCGACGTCATGCTGGTGCTGCTGATCATTTTCATGGTCACCACGCCGATGATGAATTCCAGTGTCGACGTGCAGTTGCCGCAGGCCAATGCCAAGTCCCTGCAGCAGAAAAAGGATCCTGTGCTGGTGTCCGTGCTGCAGGACGGGCAGATGTATCTGACCCTCAGCGGTGCCAAGAAGGAGTTGGTCGACACGGATGCGTTGAAACTCAAGGTGGGCGCCTTCGTACGCGAAAACCCCGAGGTCAGCGTATTGGTCGGTGGCGATGCGCGCGGCAGCTATGGCGGCGTGTTTCAGGTGCTGGCCGATCTGCAGCAGGCTGGTGTGGCCAAGGTGGGCTTGATGGGTCAGCCGGGCGATCCGGCCAGCGCAGGCAAGAGCGCGTCCCATGGACGAAAGTAAGGCGACGCCGAAGGCGGTCGTACTTGCCGCCGTATTGCACATCGGTATCGTGGGGTTTCTTTTCCTCGCGATCCTGCCGTGCGCGAGCTACGAACGGTTCTTTGAGGTGTTGCATCTGCCGGCTTCGCTGAATCCGATTACCTGTTCCAGGCCACTGGAGCTGAAGGGGCAGGTGATCGAAGCGACTCTGATCGGTCCAACCGGCAGCCCGCCGCCGAAACCGGTGAAGGTCAAGCCGGTACCGAAGTCTGTTCCGCCGCCGCCGACAGTGGCACCGCCGGAGCCACCGCAGCTGGATACGCCCCAGATCAGCCAGCTGCCGCCGCCGCCCAAGCACGTCGATGTGGTGGATCAGGAACGCGTGGTGGCCGACGCGGCGCGGAAGGCAGCGGACGCGAAGAAGCTGCAGGAAGAAAAGGAGCGTCAGCGCCAGTCCGAACTGGATGCCGAGGCGGCCAAAAAGAAGATCCAGCAAAAGAAGAAGCTCGACGCGCTGTTTGCCAAGATGGACGCCGCGTCGGTGCAGACCAAGCAGCTCGACAGCAAGGCAAAGCAGGCCAGGCAGCAGATGGAAGATCTGAAGAATACCCAGGACGATGCCCAGCCCAATTTGCCAAAGGCGGCTCAGAAACAGACAGGCAACAATAGCCAGAACAGCAGTCTGGCTGACGAGTACGCGGCAGCCATTCAGAATGCGGTCACACCGAACTGGTTAAGGCCGGATAACATACCGGCTGTTGCCTGCCGGGTTCACATCGTTCAGTCACCGGGTGGTGATGTCATGACTGCTACGGTTGATTCGAGTTGCCCTTATGACGATGCTGGCCGACGTTCGGTCGAAAATGCGGTGCTGCGAACCAAGACCCTTCCCTACAAGGGTTTCGAAAGCGTGTTCCAGCGCAACCTCACCTTCACTTTCAGGCCGCAATGAACAAACCCATGCGTAAATTCAGCTCAAGCCTTGCCGTCATTCTGCTGGTGGTGGTGGCGTTGTTCGCCGGCCCTGTCGCAGCCCAGTCGCTCAACGTCGACATCGTGGGTGGCGTAAAAACCGCCACACCGATTGTCGTAGTGCCGTTTTCCACGCCGGGGGGCTCCCCGCTGGCGACCGATGTGGCGGACGTTATTCGCAACGACTTCAATCGCTCCGGAAAATTCCGCTCGCTGGCCCAGAGCGATATCGTGGAATTTCCAACCAAGGGTGCGGATATCAAGTTCGCCACCTGGCGCCTGCTGAAGCAGGATTACATCACGGTCGGTCGCATTACGGATGCTGGCAGCGGCATGCTGCGGATCGAGTACGAACTGTGGGACGTCAACAAGCAGCAGAGCCTGCTGGCCCAGGTGTTTACCGTGCCAACCGGCGATCTGCGCGGTGTGGCGCACCAGATCGCCGATCAGATCTACGAAAAGATCACTGGCGTGCGTGGCGCGTTCTGGACGCGAATTGCCTATATCACCGCCGTGGGCCTGGGCAACAACACCACCTATTCGCTGATCGTTGCCGACTCCGATGGTTTCAACCCACAGGTAGTCGCCCGGTCGAAGGAATCCCTGCTGTCGCCGAAGTGGTCGCCGGACGGCAAAAAGATCGCTTATGTCTCGTTCGAAAGCGGCAACTCGAACATCTACGTACAGGACATCACTACCGGTTCCCGTCAACTGGTCGAATCACACAAGAAAGGCATCAACGGCTCGCCGGCCTGGTCACCCGATGGCACCAAGTTGGCGGTGGCGCTTTCCTACGTCGGCAATCTGGAGTTGTTCACCCTTAACCTGGCCACTCATCAGGAAACCCGCCTGACCAACAGTCTCTCGATCGACACGGAGCCGGTCTGGTCTCCGGATGGGCAGAGCATCTATTTCACCTCGGATCGGTCGGGTCGACCGCAGGTCTACAAGATCGCCGCCAGCGGGGGTACACCCGAGCGGATCACCTTCCAGGGTCAGAACAACGGCGCTGCCTCGATAAGCTTCGACGGCAAGCAGATTGCAATGGTGCAGGGCAACGGGAACGTGTATCGTATTGTTATTATGGACCGCAGTCTGGGTGACCAGGTGCGGCCCCTCTCGCCGGGCCCGATTGACGAGTCCCCGAGTTTTGCCCCAAATGCCAGCATGCTGCTATATGCCGCTACCGAGGGACGTCGTGGTGTTTTGTATGCCGTATCGGCTGATGGTTTGGTTCGCCAGCGCCTCGTGCTTTCCGACGGGGACGTACGCGAGCCGGCGTGGGGTCCGTACCGGCAACGTTGAATTTTCCATGCTGTTGCACGCAGGTGCAGCAGCGTGATGCCCAGGGAGTGGGCCCGAACAGCGCCAGATGGCGCGTTTCGGTTTCCGGAGGTGACGCTGTCGAGTCATCACCAGTCAGGTCAACCGTGCTTGTACTATTACGCACTGTCGATCTTGCACGTGCCAAAATAACAACCGGTCAACCGGTGTAAGCGGTCCTGATACCCCAATCGTCATCGTTAGTCGGAACTCAACTCGTAAGGAACGTCACCATGAATAAGACTGTTCGCGTTGTCCTGGTTGCCCTGTTGTGCGTAGGCGCTGCCGCCTGCCAGAAGAAGCAGGAAGTAAAGCCGCCGCCGGCTCCCATGCCGGAGCAGCCCACCCAGACTCAGGCTCCTGTGTCT
>JALYXN010000163.1 GCA_030947085.1 Pseudomonadota bacterium
ACGATCGCCCGGCCGAATTGGCGCGCCGTGTGGGCGACGACCGACGCCAGCGCGGCGCCATCGCGAAGATGCAAATGCCAGTCGTCGGGGCGAGTGATTTCCAGGCGATCGGGTGTCATGGCTGTCAACTCGGATATCCATCGAAGAAAGTCATGGTATCGCGCGTCTGCGATCGACGTATCCGTCGTCACCAGAAGCAACGCCTTTCTCCCTTCAGCAAAGAGCGAGTGTCTTCATCGAGCTGGACGGTATACACAACGAATACGTCCAAAATGAAATCAGGTTCCACAGATTCTTTCGAATCCCTCAAACGTCCAGACGAAGGACTTCTACTCCCCGCGCAACCACCGCGCCGCATCGATCGCGTAATACGTAAGGATCGCATCCGCCCCCGCCCGCTTCATCGAGGTGAGCGACTCCAGCACCACCGCCTTCTCATCCAGCCAGCCATTCAGTGAGGCGGCTTTCAGCATCGCGTATTCGCCGCTCACCTGATAGACGAACGTCGGCACGCCAAGGTTGTCTTTCACCCGACGCACGATGTCGAGGTAAGGCATACCCGGCTTGATCATCACCGCGTCGGCGCCTTCGGTGATGTCGAGTTCGACTTCGTGCAAGGCTTCGTCGCTGTTGGCCACGTCCATCTGGTAGGTGTGCTTGTTGCCTTTGCCGAGATTGGCGGAGGACCCCACCGCGTCGCGAAACGGACCATAGAACGCAGAAGCGTACTTGGCCGAATAGGCCAGGATGCGGGTATGGATGTGGCCGGCCTTTTCCAGCGCGTCGCGGATGGCACCGATGCGGCCGTCCATCATGTCCGACGGCGCCACGAAGTCCATGCCGGCGTCGGCCTGGGCCAGCGACATTTTGATCAGGGCTTCGACGGTGGGCTCGTTCATCACGTAGCCCGCCGCATCGATCAAGCCGTCCTGGCCGTGGGTCGTATACGGATCGAGTGCCACATCCCCGATCAGGCCAAGCTCGGGAAAGGCTGCCTTGAGTGCGCGCGTGGCGCGTTGCATCAGCGCCTGCGGATTCCAGGCCTCGGCGGCGTCTTCGGTCTTGACGGCAGCGCCAGGCGCCGGAAACAGCGCCAGTGCCGGGATGCCCAGCTCGACGCACTCACCGGCCAGCTTCACCACCTCGTCAATCGAGAGGCGATCCACGCCCGGCATCGATGGCACCGGCTCGCGCTGTCCCTCACCCTCGATCACGAAGGCGACCATGATCAGGTCGCTGACCAGCAGGGTGTTCTCGCGCATGAGGGCACGGGAAAATGCGTCGCGACGCATGCGGCGCATGCGGATGGCGGGAAAGCTCATGGGGTGTACTCGGTCATTCGAATAACCATGCATTTTACGCACCTGGGTTGGCGGACGGCTGAAATCAGCGATGAAGGAGTAAATTTGCGGCATGCACCGGAGAAATATCAGCGCCCATTCTGCAGCGTACGTTGGCAAAGGACTGGACTAACCGCACGCACCTCGGCACGCTTGGCGTTCCACGCCGTCAGGAACCTCCATGAGCGAACCCCAAAGTGTCCCCACCCTGCTCGTTGATCTCGGTGGCACCAACGTTCGTTTCGGCGTCGCGGATCCGTCACTCGATCGGCCGCTGTTGACCGACAGCATCAGGCGCTACCGGGTGGCCGAACACGAATCGCTGGTATCGACGGCGAAACAATATCTCGCTGAGACCGGTCTGCACGTCCGCCGCGCGATTGTGGCGGCGGCCGGTCGCATCGAGGACGGCGAAACCGTCAAGGTAACCAATAACCCCTGGGCTATCTCGGCCCGGCAGACCGCCGGCGCGCTAGGGCTGGATGACGTCCATCTGGTCAACGATTTCGCGGCACAGAGCATGGCCGTGGCGCTGCTCAAAGGCGACGACCTGGTTGACGTCGGCAAGGTCGCTCGCCCGATCGTCGGTGCCGACAACGAACAGACCTTCGCCATCGTGGGACCGGGCACCGGGTTGGGTGTGGGCGGCCTGCTGGTGCGGGACGGTCATTGCAGCGTGCTGCAGACGGAAGGCGGTCACGCGGGCTTCGCTGCGCATTCGCCCGAGGACATCCTGATCCTCAACTATCTCAACCAGAAATATCACCGCGTCTCCAACGAACGGCTGATCTGTGGCCAGGGCCTGGTCAATCTATACGATGCGATCTGCTACATCACCGGATCCACTCCGCTTGAGCTGACGCCGGAAGACATTACCGCGCGCGCAAAAAATGGCGGCTGCCCGCTGTGCACCCGCACGGTGGAGACGTTTGCCGGCATCTTCGGCAGCGTGGCTGGCGATCTGGTGCTGACTTTGGGCGCATGGGGCGGGGTTTATCTGACCGGTGGACTGATTCCGATTCTGCTGCCGTGGCTGGAACGCGGCCGCTTCCGCGAGCGCTTCGAGGCGAAGGGCCGGTTCCGCGACATCATGGAAAAGGTACCGACCCAGGCGATCATGAATCCCGAGCCGGGCCTGCTTGGTGCAGCGGCTCTGGCGGTGATTGAGTCGGGCCGACGGTTGCTCGACAGGTCCTGATCCGAATGGCACTTGCTCAAGCTCGTCATCCCCGCGAAGGCGGGGATCCAGCGGCTTCGATGGCCCAGCAACGCCTGAAGTCACTGGATTCCTGCGTGCGCAGGAATGACGAAGAAGCAGGCTTTTACGCATAAATAAGCGCCATTCGGCCCTGATCCCCATGCTCAAGGCAGATGGTTGCGCCTGATCGTTCGAGGGATGGTGAGGAGCAACGTCTGCGATTTACAAGCTCGCGCCATGGCGCCATGCGCGGATCGTGAGCGGCTATACCCGAAGCGCGCGCTGCAGACGCTTTACCCGCCACTGCATGCGGCCAATCAAGTGCGGTTCGCTGAGTGATGAACATCGCCAGTCGAGTCCGACCGGGCAAGCAAAGCGTGTGGATCGTGACTATCGATCGGCGCAGGCGCGAGCTGGAGCGCTACTCGATCAAACGTCGTGCTGGCCCAAATCATCGCGTGCTCGACTCCCGCTCGAGCAGCTTGCAGCAAGACTGCCACGCCGACGTCATTCATGATCGGCCACACTTGCCGAGCACTACCACGGAGAATTCCATGCCCCGCAACGA
>JALYXN010000173.1 GCA_030947085.1 Pseudomonadota bacterium
GACAACGGACCGGAAACGCCTTACATCCAGTCGGTGACTTTCAACGGCAAGCCATGGACACGTAGCTGGATAAGCCATGCCGACCTGGTCGGCGGCGGTGAACTGGTCTTCCACATGGGCGCCACGCCCAACCACAAGTTTGGCGCTGCCCCCGAGGACCGACCTCCATCCTTCGGCGCTCCCATGTCGGCCTGACGATAGGTGCACCCCGCTTCTACGAGGCGGGCTGTCCTTCCAGTGCCAGCGCCGCCAATCGATCCAGTTCCTCCTGCACAAAACCCGCCTCGCGACGCGCCGGCAGATTGAACGGACCGCGCAGGCTGACGCCCATGTAGTCGCGCAGGAAATCGAAGAAGCTGTCGACCGGATCGATGCCGTCCCGCTCGCAGCAATGCCGATACCAACGGGTACCGGCGGCGACGTGGGCCACTTCCTCGCGCAGGATCAGTTCGAGAATCGCCACCGTCTCGGTGTCGCCCAAGTGCTGCAACCGCTTGATCATGCCGGGAGTGACATCGAGGCCGCGCGCTTCCAGCACACGCGGAACCAGCGCCATGCGGGCGGTGTCGTGATGCGCCGTCTTCTCGGCCATCGCCCACAAGCCGTCGTGGGCGTCGAAGTCGCCGTAGGCATGGCCCAGCTCGGTCAACCTTTTGGCCAGCAGCTCGAAATGACGGGCCTCGTCGTTGGCGCAACTGACCCAGTCGCGGTAATACGCGTCGGGCTTGCCGCGAAAGCGATACACCGCATCCCAGGCCAGATTGATCGCGTTGAATTCGATATGCGCCACCGCATGCACCAGCGCCGCTCGCCCTTCGGCGCTGCCGAGCCCGCGCTTGGGCACCTGACGTGCATTGACCAGCAACGGGCGCGGTGGGCGTCCAGGTGGACCGATCGGCTCAGGCAGCGGCGACGACGGATCAGCGCGCAGCTCACCGGCCTGGAAGGCCTGCCAGGTAGCGTGAGTAAGACGTAGCTTTTCTGCCGGATCGCTGGCATCGAGACAACGCTTCGCGGCGGCGTGGAGATCAGTCATGGAGCCTTTAATTGTAGGAGCGACTTCAGTCTCGATGCTCCTGCTCTGGTGCCCGGCAAAAGAGCATCGCGACTGAAGTCACTCCTACAGGAAAATCGGTTTCAGGCGCGGCGTGCCGCCTTGGCGTCATCCGAACGCAGCATCTGAATCTGCTCCAAATAGCGCTGTTCGAGTCCGGTGACGTATTCGCCGGAGAAGCAGGAAGTGTCGAACTGGGAGAGAGCCTCGTTGCCTTCCTGTACCGCCTGGATCAGATCCTGCAGGTCCTGATAGATCAACCAGTCGGCGCCCAGTTCCGTTTCTACTTCCTGCTCGGTACGGCCGGCAGCGACCAGCTCGGAGCTGGACGGCATGTCGATGCCGTAGACGTTCGGATAGCGCACCGGTGGCGCGGCGGAGGCGAAGTAGACGTTCTTGGCGCCGGCCTCGCGCGCCATCTGGATAATATGCTTGGACGTGGTACCGCGCACGATCGAGTCGTCCACCAGCAGCACGTTCTTGTTGCGGAACTCCAGCGCCACCGGGTTCAGCTTGCGGCGTACCGACTTCACCCGCTCGCCCTGCCCCGGCATGATGAAGGTGCGACCGATGTACCGGTTCTTGACGAAGCCCTCGCGAAACGGCACGCCTAGCGCGCTGGCCAGTGCGCTGGCGGCGGTGCGGGCGGTGTCGGGAATCGGGATGACGGCATCGATGTCGTGATCCGGACGCAGCCGCATGATCTTATCGGCCAGCCGCTCGCCCATCCGAAGGCGCGCCTTGTACACCGATACGTCCTCCATCATCGAATCCGGCCGTGCCAGATAGACATATTCGAAGATGCATGGCGTATGCACGCTGCGTTCGGCGCAGCGACGGCTGTGCAGCTGACCGTCGTCGGTGATGATCACCGCTTCACCGGGCAGGATGTCGCGCACGCACTTGAAGCCGAGCACGTCGAACGCCACCGACTCCGACGCGACCGCATATTCATGCCCTTCCTCGGTGACGCGCTCGCCCAGCACCAGCGGCCGGATCCCGTGTGGATCGCGAAATGCCACCAGCCCATAGCCCAGCACCAGCGCCACGCAGGCGTAACCACCACTGGCGCGGGCGTGTACGCCGGCGACAGCCTTGAAGATGTGGTCCGGGGTCAGCGCCATCCGGTCCTGAATCTGCAGTTCGTGCGCCAGCACGTTCAACAGCACTTCGGAATCCGAATCGGTATTGATGTGGCGGCGGTCGTCCTCGAACATCTCGCGGCGCAACTGCTCGGTGTTGACCAAATTGCCGTTGTGCGCAAAGGCGATGCCGTAGGGCGAATTGACATAC
>JALYXN010000194.1 GCA_030947085.1 Pseudomonadota bacterium
GCCACAACCGCCGCTCGCTCGGCAAAAAGGGGTAGTCACCAATGAATACGTACCATCGCTCGGTCAGACTCAGCTCCTGGTTCATTCGGCTGATTTTTTTGCTGTTGCTATCAGGCGCATCCAGCGCCGCCATGGCCATTCCTTCATTTGCACGGCAAACCCAATTGCCTTGCACGTCCTGTCATGTCGGCGGCTTCGGCCCCGAGCTGACTGCATTCGGGCGGCAGTTCAAGCTGATGGGTTACACCATGAAAACCGGCGACGGTCCCAACGTGCCGTTGTCGGCCATGCTGGTCGAGTCGTTCACGCACACGCAGAAAGCGCAGACCGAAGCGCCCGCCAAGGGCTTTGACCGGAACAACAATGCGGAGCTGCAGCAGGCCTCGGTGTTCCTGGCCGGGCGTCTAAGCGAACACATGGGCGTGTTTGCGCAAGCGACCTATTCGGAAAATGGCGGCCTGCTTGGTTGGGATAATGCCGACGTGCGCTATGCGCGCATGTTTACTCATGGTGGCCACTCCGGCATCTGGGGTGTTTCGGTCAACAACAATCCTACCGTCAGCGACGTCTTCAATACCGCGCCGGCGTGGCAATACCCCTACATGGCGCCCGACCTCGCGCCCGGTGCGCCGGCCGCGCCGATGCTGTTCGGTGGGATTGGCGGTCAGTCGGTCGGCGCCACCGCCTACGTGCAGCTGGACGGCAAGTGGTATGCGGAAGTGGGCGGTTATCGTTCGCTGTCGCCGGCTTTCCTTCGCCACGTCAATGCGGGCTACGACGGTCGTCTGTCGGGGATAGCACCTTATGCCCGCGTGAACTACACGTGGAATCTGCCCACGGGCGGGATCTCCCTCGGCGGTTTTCTGCTCGACATCAAGCGTGGGCTGGTGCAATCGGATTTTGCGGGCAACGCGATGCCGCTGGCAGGTCCCACCGATCACTTTCGCGATCTGGGCCTGTCTTCGACCTGGCAGTTCTTCAAGGGCGACCACACGGTGACGGTGGAGGGTCTGTACGTCGATGAGAAACAGACGCTCAACGCGACCTTCCCGGACGGTGGCTCCTCTAACCTGCACGACAGCTTGCAGTCGCTGAACCTCAAGGGCAGTTACTGGTTCCGCAATACCTACGGCGTGACCGTGGCGCAGTTCGTCAACAACGGCAGCAGCGATCGCACGCTGTACGGCAACGACGGCTCGCCAAATACCCAGGGCGGCATGCTCGAATTCGATTACAACCCATTCGGTCAGTCGACCTCGTGGAAACAGCCGTGGGCCAATGTACGCCTCGGCCTGCAGTACACCTACTACAACCGGTTCAGTGGACTGGTGCATAACGTTGACGGTGCCGGGCGCAAAGCCAGCGACAACAACACGCTCTTCTTGTTCGTGTGGTTGGCGATTTAGATGCACTGAGTTGCCGGCAGCAACGGACGGCGCGTTTAAGGTCAGTCAACGTCGGGTCAGTCTTCGGCATCCGGTACATGGATGCGGGCTGGCGCCCTTCGGTGCAGTGGTGCGATCCCCGGCCAACGAAAGCTGGCGGAACGTTCCGGGTCAGGTAAAGAAGAAATTTCTTGCACTCCGGTGGCACGCGAAAGCTCTTGCTCTTGGCACAATCGCCGCTAAAAGTCAGACCTCGAAGAGCATCGCAACTGCAGTCGCTCTACAGGTTTTACGCGTCCGGGGACGGGACGGCACCCTGTGGCGGCGCGTCTTCGGTGGAATCCTCGGATTGCACTAGGTCCTTCAGAAACTGGAAGATCTCGCGGTAGGCCTTTGGCGGCTTGTTCGGGGCGTCCTTCTCGACACGGGCCTGGCGAACCAGTGAGCGCAGATGCTGGCGGTCGACGTGCGGGAATTCGGCGATCAGTTCGGGCAACGCGGTTTCGTCTTCGGCGATCAGGCGATCGCGCATCGCTTCCAGGCGGTGCATGGCGGCGTTTTCCTGGCGCTGCTTCTCGCGGTTCTCGCCGAGTTCGGCGCGCACGGCGACGAAGTCGGTGTCGTCGTAGCGGCGCATGATCTTGGCGAGGTAGGAAAGCTGGCGCTTTTTGGCGCCGTGGGCGGTCATGCGGCGGGTAATGTCGACTTCGCGGCGCACATCGTCGGGCAATGACAGCTTGGCCAGGCGGGTGGGCTGCATTTCGATCAGCTGACTGGCGAGCGTCAGCACGGCGAGCGCCTCGCGCCGCTGCTGGGTGCGGCTGGGACCGTAGTCCTCTTCATCGAGTTCGTGCTGGTTGCGGCTGCGGCTCGGATTCACGGTTTAATTCCAGATGATGGTGGCCGGATAAGGGCATGGATCAGGTGTTGGCGCTGCTACTGGCGACGAAGCCCGGCTCGGAGGCTTCCAGCGCGAAGCGGGCAATCGGTTCGCCATCCAGTTCGATGGTCTCGTTGAACATCGCGGAGGGTCGTACCCACAGGCCGTGATCGCCATACAGCGGTTGATAGACCACCAGCGTCTCCATCGTCTCGCTGTGACGTGCGGTGCCCAGCACGCGGTAGCGCTGACCCTTGTAATGGCGATAGATGCCGGGGATGGTGTGCATGGTGTTCTCCGCAGCGCTTTGCATTTCGCCGCGGTGACCCCATCTTGGGCGCTTACCCTATCGGGAGGATTGGCGGCAGCGAACCGCTTATTGTACCCGCCAAACCATCAGGAAAGCCCAACGTGACCGAAGTTGCCGCACGCCAGACCCCGAACGAGACCGATCGCAGCCTGCAGGAACTCGATCAATTGTCCGAACTGGCCGAAGACGTGATCCGTCGCGCCCGTGCGGCCGGCGCCAGCCAGGCCGAGGTCGCGGCGAGCATCGAGACCGGGCTCAGCGTCAACGTGCGGTTGGGCGAGGTGGAGACGGTCGAGCACACGCGCGACCGCGGTTTCGGGCTCACCGTCTACTTTGGCCAGCGCAAAGGCTCGGCCAGCACGGCGGATCTCAATCCCGATTCGATTCAGGCAACCATCGATCAGGCGTGCGCCATTGCCCGTTTCACCGAGGAGGATCCCGCCTCCGGGCTGGCCGATCCCGCGCGCATGGCGACCTCGTTCAATGATCTGGATCTGTGGCATCCATGGGCACTCGACACGGCGCAGGCGATCGAGCTGGGGCTGGAAATCGAGGACGCCGGCCGGGCGCATGCCGGCATCAGCAATTCCGACGGCGCGGGCGTGCAGGCAGGTCGGGGCGTGTCGGTCTATGCCAATTCGCACGGTTTCGTCGGCCGGGAGCGCGGCACGCGGCATTCGCTGTCGCTGGCGCTGATTGCCGGCGACGAAAACGGCATGCAGCGTGATTACTGGTACGACAGCGTGCGCGCCGCCGGGGATTTCATCAGCGCCAAATCGCTGGGCGATCGCGCCGCCGAACGCACGCTGGCCCGCATCGGCGCGCGCGGCTTGTCGACGCGGCAGTGTCCGGTGCTGTTCGTGCCCGAGTTGGCACGTGGCCTGATCGGTCATCTGCTGGGTGCGGTCAGCGGTGGTTCGCTGTATCGCCAAGCCAGTTTTCTGCTGGATCACATCGGCAAGCCGGTGATGCCGTCGTGGATGAATATCAACGAACGGCCGCATATTCAGCGCGGTCAGGGCTCGGGCATGTTCGACGCTGAAGGCGTAGCGACAAGCGACAGTGCCCTGATCGAAAACGGTGTGCTGGCGCGCTATCTATTGGGCAGCTATTCGGCGCGCAAGCTGGGGCTGGAGTCGACCGGCAATGCGGGCGGCATTCACAATCTGGCCGTCGATCCGGGCAGCGCCAATGGCGCGACGGATGACTTCAGCGACATGCTCAAGCGGATGGGTACCGGTCTGCTGGTGACCGAAGTGATGGGGCAGGGCGTGTCCACCATTACCGGCGACTATTCCCGCGGTGCCTCCGGTTTCTGGGTCGAGAACGGCGAGATCGCCTGGCCGGTCGAGGGCATCACCATTGCCGCCAATCTGCGCGACATGTTCACCGGCATCGTGGCGGTGGGCAACGATGTGGATTCGCGTTCGCCGATCCTCACCGGCTCGATCCTGATAGATCGCATGACCGTGGCCGGCGAGTAAAGGGTCGCGCAAATTCCTTGCGACAAAGAGGGTCAAGGCTTGCTAGCATCTCTTGAGCACCGGAAATGAGCCGGTGCCTCGTTGCTGCTGTTTTGACTGAAGGAGATGCGCATGAGCGTTCCACCTGAATCCGTCATTCCACCGCCGCCGGACGTGCCACCACCCGAAGCCCCGCCACCCGAGGTCCCGCCTCCGCGAGATCCACCTCCGCGAGATCCGGCACAAGCCGGGCTGCCCGCGCCGGAAGAGCGCCAATGGGCCATGTTTGCGCACCTGTCTGCGCTGATCGGTCTGGTGATTCCACTGGGTGATATCCTTGGTCCGCTGGTGATCTGGCTGATCAAGAAAGACACCATCCCGCGGGTCGACGATCAGGGCAAGGAAGCGCTGAATTTCAATATCACCGTGGCAATCGCCGCGCTGGTCGGCTGGATCCTGATGTTTGTGTTGATCGGTTTCCTGGTGCTGGCAGCGGTGTT
>JALYXN010000240.1 GCA_030947085.1 Pseudomonadota bacterium
GCAAACAGCATTCCCGGCGGCAGTGGCCAGTGCAGTCGCGCCGCCAGCAGAATGAACAGCACCGATACCAGCACCGTGGTGAGGTTCTCCTTGAAATCCAGGATGTCGTCGATGTGCACGCCGCGCAGGTTGCCCAGCGCGATGCCCATGATGGTCACGGCAAGCAGGCCCGACTCGTGGGTCAAGGCGTTGGACACACTGAAGGCCAGCAGCACCGATGCCAGCACCGCATAGTTCTGCAGGTATTCGGGAATCATCTGCCGGCGAAGGAAAAATGCCATCAGCCACGCCGATACCGCGCCGATCACCACGCCGACCCCAATCGTAGCCAGGAAGACGCCAATCGTGTGGCCTTCCTTTTGCGACACGATGGCTTAGTAAATCAACACCGCGAACAGTGCACCCAGCGGATCGATCACGATGCCTTCCCAGCGCAAGGTGTTCGCAATGCGCGCATTCGGACGCAACGTACGCAACATCGGCGCGATCACCGTCGGCCCGGTGACGCACCCCAGTGCACCGAACAGCAGCGAGATGGGCCAACTCAAGCCGGCGATCGCGTGTGCCGCCCATGCCAGCAGCAGCAAGGTGGCAACCGCGCCGTAGGTGACCAGGCCGCGCACCGCCTTGCCGATGCCCGGCAACTCGTGGAAGCGCAGGGTCAGACTGCCCTCGAACAGAATCAGCGCCACCGCCAGCGACACCGTGGGAAACAGCAACTCGCCGAGCAGTCCGTCCGGATTGACCAGACCGGTGACCGGGCCCAGCACGATGCCGGCCAGCAACAGGAACAGGATCGCGGGCAGCCGAAGGCGCCAAGCCAGCCATTGCGACAGAAAGCCGATCATCAACAGGCCGGCGAGCATCAGGCCCAGCTCGATAGTCATGTAAATCCCAGGGAAGACGCGTGGCGCTATCGAAGCATGCGGACGTCGGCGCGTCCAGACGCCAGGGACGACGCTCTCAATCCAAGTTCAGAAACGGCGGTACTGCAATGCCTCGGCCAGGTGCTCTCGTTCGAGCAGGGCCGCGCCGCCGTCAAGATCGGCCACCGTGCGCGCCACCCGCAGCACGCGATGGTAGGCGCGCGCTGACAGACCCAGTCGTTCCAGTGCCGCCTCGAACCAGCGCCGTTCAGCAGGCCCCAGGGCGCAGTCCCGCTCCAGTTCGCGCGTGCTGATTTCAGCATTGGGGCGCCCCGCGCGCATCAGCGCATGCCGGCGCGCTTTGAGGACGCGCGCCCGCACGGTGGCGGAGTCTTCGTCGTGATCGCCGCGCGGCTTGCCCAGGTCAGCGATCGGCACCGGCGGCACTTCGACGCACAAGTCGATGCGGTCCAGCAGCGGGCCGGAAATACGGGAACGGTAGCGCCGGATCTGGTCGGGCGTGCATTGGCAGCGTGGATCGCCAGCGTAGCCGCAAGGACAGGGATTCATGGCACCGACGAGCTGGAACTGGGCCGGAAAGGTGGATTGACGGGCCGCGCGTGAAATCATGATGTGGCCCGATTCCATCGGCTCACGCAGCACTTCCAGTACATGCCGGCTGAATTCGGGCAATTCGTCAAGGAACAAAACCCCGTTGTGTGCCATCGAAATTTCGCCCGGGCGCGGATACGAACCACCACCCACCAGCGCCACCGCCGAGGCCGTGTGGTGCGGCGAGCGAAACGGGCGTCGCCGCCAATGGGCAAGATCCGCACTCTGGCTGGATACGGATAGCACGGCGCAGGTCTCCAACGCCTCTGACTCGGACAGCGGGGGAAGAATGCCGGGCAGGCGCTCGGCCAGCATGGTCTTGCCGGTCCCCGGCGGACCGATCAGCAACAGATGGTGTCCACCCACCGCGGTGATTTCCAGCGCTCGCCGTGCCTGCAGCTGGCCGCGTACATCGCTCAGGTCGGGACCATCGTCCGCCCCGCCCGTGCTGGGAATACCCACCGGCGTCGACAGCTCGTGCGCACCTCGCAGCCAGCCACACACCTCGGCCAGGGTGTCGGCGATGCGCACATCCACATCCGGGACCAGCGCGGCTTCGGCAGAATTTTCACGCGGAACCACGACCCGCCGGCCGCGCGCCCGGGCGCGCAACAACGCCGGCAGCACACCGGAGACACTGCGTATGGCGCCGGTCAGGGCCAGTTCGCCCAGAAACTCGCAGTCATCCAGCTTCTCGCGTGGCACCTGGCCGCTGGCGGCAAGAATCCCCAGCGCGATCGGCAGATCGAAGCGGCCACCGTCCTTGGGCAATTCCGCGGGCGCCAGATTCACGGTGACACGACGATTGGGGTACTCGAACGCCGTGTTCTGGATCGCCACGCGCACGCGGTCACGTGCCTCGCGCACCGCGGCCTCGGGCAGACCGACAATGTTCGTGCTCGGCAGGCCACCGGAGAGATGAACCTCGACGATCACCTGCGGCGCCGTGATGCCTTCCTGTGCGCGGCTGAGCGTAACGGCAAGACTCATGCGGCAACGGAGCGCTGGCGCACGAACGCCGGGTCGCTGACTGAAACGGGCATCGAGCGACTCCAGCTACAGGCTCTTGATAAATAACCGCCTCCGATCGTTTCTCGGGGTGAGGTGACGGATCGGAGGCGGCTCCCGGGAGGTGGTTACTGGTTCCCGCGAGCGGCCACGGCGGCCTCCAGTTCGGCGACGCGCTGCTCCAATTCATCGACCTTGGCGCGTGTGCGCGCCAGTACCTGGGACTGGACATCGAACTCTTCGCGGGTGACCAGGTCGAGGCGGCGCAATCCCTGCGCCAAAACATCCTGGAAGTTGGCACGCAAATCCGGTTGCACCTTTGCCAGTCCTGGCGGTACCAACGACACAAGCCGCAGGGCAATCTTGTCGATATCCTGCTTATCCATCATGGATAACGCCTCGCACTCGTCGGGATAAATAGTAAATGAATGGAAATTGGCTGCACCATCGGTATGCTCCGTCAAAATTTGTAGGGATTGTCCTACAGCGGATTCCTCAAGGCGACAACCGACGTCCGCGCAGGCAGAATGCGGCCCTGGCGCGCCGCTGCCGCCCACCATCAAGGAAAATTCCATGAAACTGGTCATTGCGATCATCAAGTCGTTCAAGCTGGACGATGTGCGAGAGGCACTGGCCGATGTCGGCGTGCAAGGCGTGACGGTTACCGAGGTGAAGGGCTTTGGGCGTCAGAAGGGCCACACCGAACTCTATCGTGGCGCCGAATACGTGGTCGACTTCCTGCCCAAGATCAAGCTGGAGGTGGC
>JALYXN010000259.1 GCA_030947085.1 Pseudomonadota bacterium
GAGCTTGATCGATCAACTCGATCAGGCCGGTCTCAAGCACACGCTGCGGCTGCAGCACTTTCACATGGGCTCGCAGATATCCAACGTGCGCGACATCGCCAACGGCATGCGCGAGGCCACCCGCTACTTTGTGGAACTGACCCGGATGGGCGTGCCGCTGGAAATCGTCGATGTCGGTGGTGGCCTGGGCGTGGATTACGAGGGCACCCGCTCGCGCAGCCACAATTCCATCAATTACTCGATCGAGCAGTACGCCGCCACCATCGTGCAATCGTTAGCCGAGGCGGTCGACGCCGAGGGTCTGGCGGCACCGCACATCCTTACCGAAGCCGGTCGGGCGATGACGGCGCATCATGCGGTCTTGATTGCCAATGTCACCGAGGTCGAGCCGGTGCCGGCGGGCGCGATGCCACCGCCGCGCGAAGGCGAGCCGGCCGTGCTGCGGCGTCTGCGTGAAACCTGGGACGATTTCGATCGACGCCCCGCGCTGGAGTTGTTCCACGAAGCACAGCATCACCTCGCTGAAGGCCAGACGCTGTATGCGCTGGGCCAGTTGGCGCTGACCGATCGCGCCCAGCTGGATGAGATGTACTACGCCATCGTCGGTGCCGTGCGCACGCGCCTGCTGCCGGCCGAACGCTCACACCGGCAGGCGCTGGATGAGCTGGACGAGAAACTGGTCGACAAGTATTTCGTCAATTTCTCGGTGTTCGAGTCGGTGCCGGATATCTGGGCCATCGGGCAGATCTTTCCCATCGCACCGATCGCGCGGCTCGACGAAGAGCCGACCCGGCGCGGCGTGATCGTTGACCTCACCTGTGATTCGGATGGCCGCATCGATCACTACGTCGATGCCGAGGGGGTGGACGTCAGCCTGCCGCTGCACGTCCTGAACGAGGGCGAGAGTTATCGACTGGGCATCTTCATGGTCGGCGCCTATCAGGAGACGCTGGGCGATATCCACAACCTGTTCGGTGACACCGACGCCGTCAACGTGCGCGTCGACGGCGACAGCTTCTCCTTTGACCATGTGCGCCGCGGCGACACCATCGATCTGATGCTGGACTACGTCGGCTACGACCTCGAGGCGCTGCGCCAGAGTTATCGCGAACGGATTGCCGCGGCGGGTGTGACGGGTGATGAAGCGGCGCAGTTGTACGCTACGCTGGACGGCGGCCTGACCGCGTATACCTATCTGGCCGAAGAAACCAAATGACCACGATACACATATAGCGACAGGAGCAGCGCATGACTGACATGAACGGCAAGGTTGCCCTGATTACCGGTGCGGCCAGTGGCTTGGGCAAGGCGATCGCCGAGCTGTATGCAAAGCATGGCGCCAGTGTCGCTATTGCCGACATCGATCAGGACGCCGCCGATAAAGTAGCCGCCGAGATTGTGGCTGATGGCGGCAAGGCCATCGGCGTGGCGATGGATGTCACCGACGAGGCGGCGGTGAACGCAGGGACAGACAAGGTGGTCGCCGCGTTTGGCCATCTGGATATCCTGATCTCCAACGCGGGCGTGCAGATCATCAATCCGATCGACCAGTTCGCCTACGCCGACTGGAAGAAAATGCTGGCGATTCATCTCGACGGCGGCTTTCTCACCACCAAGGCGGCGTTGCAGCACATGTACCAGGACGACGGTACCGGCAAAAGTCGCGGCGGCATCGTGATCTACATGGGCTCGGTGCATTCGCACGAAGCGTCGAGGTTGAAGTCCGCCTATGTCACCGCCAAGCACGGCCTGCTCGGTCTGGCGCGTACGCTGGCCAAGGAAGGCGCGCCGCACCATGTGCGCTCGCACGTCATCTGCCCGGGCTTCGTGCGCACGCCGCTGGTCGAGAAGCAGATCCCCGAACAGGCCAGGGAGCTGGGCATCAGCGAGGACGAGGTGATTCGCAACGTGATGCTGAAGGACACCGTGGATGCCATCTTCACTACCGTGGAAGATGTCGCGCAAACCGCGCTCTATCTGGCCACGTTCCCGTCAGCCGCATTGACCGGCCAGTCGATCGTGGTCAGCCACGGCTGGTTCATGCAATAAGTATCAGCGCGTCGTGCACTTGTGGGAGCGGCTTCAGCCGCGAAGCTCTTGCTCTAAAAAAGGTAAATCAACAGCATCGCGACTGAAGTCGCTCCCACAAGATCGTTGATCACAAGGCATCAGCCGCGATGCACTTGCAGCCCGGCGGCGGACTGGCTGACGGGCATCACCTCGAGGCGGTTGATGTTGAGGTGCGGCGGCAGGTTGGCGACCCACCAGAGGGTGTCGGCCATGTCGCTGGCGGTGATCGGCTGGGCGCCGGCGTACAGCTGATCCGATGCCGACTGGTCGCCGCCGGTGCGCACGAGGGTGAACTCGGTTTCGGCCATGCCCGGTTCGATCGAGGTCACCCGCACCCCGGTGCCGTGCAGGTCGGTGCGCAGATTTTGCGAAAACTGGCTGACAAAGGCCTTGGTGCCTCCGTAGACGTTGCCACCGCGGTACGCATAGCTGCTGGAGATCGAACTGATATTGACGATCGCGCCGCGGCGCTCGATCAGCTGCGGCAGCAGCAGGTGGGTCAGCGTCACCAGTGCGGTCACATTGGTGTCGATCATCTGCTTCCACTGCGACAGATCCGCTTGCTGTGCCGGAGCGGTGCCCAGCGCCAGCCCGGCATTGTTGAGCAACAGGTCGATACCGGCGAACGCTGGCGGCAAGGACTCGAACGCCGCGCGGGTGGCAGCTTCATCGCGGATGTCGAACGCGGCGGCGCAGACCCGGTCGGCGCCATGCTGGTCGACCAGCGACTGCAGCCTTTCGGCGCGTCTGCCGCTGGCGACCACGCGCCAGCCGCCGGCCACGAAGCGTTCCACGGTGGCAGCGCCAAAACCGGACGTAGCGCCGGTGATCCAGGCAGTCTTGGTTGTCATGGGCGGACTAACGCTCTCAGAGGACACCGCGCATGGCGTGGCAGCGGTGATGGTATCGGGATTCAGCGGCCTTCTTTCAACGCAATCGCATGGATCCCGGCGCTGGCCAGTCGCTGCTTGGTCGATTCCAGGTCGGTGGCCGATCGAAACGGACCCAGCCGCACGCGGTGATAGGCCT
>JALYXN010000260.1 GCA_030947085.1 Pseudomonadota bacterium
AACATCAACCGACCGAACCGGCATCCGATATCGACCCGGTATCCTGGGGCTGGCTTTATGTGATCGAGGGCTCGGCCCTGGGCGGGCAAATCATCGCGCGACGACTGACGCTGGGATTTCCAGACCACCCGCACCGTTTCTTTCGCATGGGCCATGGGAAAAGCCAGGCGAGCTGGAAAGCCTTTCAGGCCTTGCTGGCCATTCAACTCGGCGATGCCACCTCCCGTCGTACGATCGCATCGCAGGCGCGGGCTGCCTTCGGCGTATTCCAGCTCATGCTGGATGGCGTGACGCCCTGATATCGACATCGTGCCGGTCGCCTTAGCACTTCTGGACGGCGCTAGACTTCCGTCTCCCGAAAAGACTCGAGGTTGTAGGGCTTGGAGATCACGCGGACATCGCTTAATTCGGCAGGCAATGGCAAGGCATCCCCATATCCGGTGGCAAACAGCAGCGGAACACCGCTTGCATGCAACAAGAGCGCTATTTCCCGACTGTTTTCTTTTCCCAGACTGAAATCAAGCAACGCGAACGTAATGGTTTCCTGGCTGATCACCTGCAACGCCTCGCGCACGTTCGACGCCGTGTGAACGCGTTTGGCGCCCAGGCGTAGCAGGATGTCCTCGGCATCAAGGGCGATGATCAGGTTGTCTTCCAGCACCAGCACATCGCCATCCAGCTGATTGAGCTTCACCGGTCGCTGCGGCAGTGCCGGCCCCTCCGAAACCGAGGACAAACAAAAGAACGCCGGCGGTATCGTGAAGTTTGCGATCAATCCGGCAGGTGGGTACTCGATCGTGGCCGTGCCCTTGAGATTGAAAGGTATCGACCGGTTGATCAGGGTGGTTCCAAAGCCTCGACGGGTCGGTTCACGCACCAAAGGACCATTTCTCTCTTCCCAGCGGATGCTTAAACTCCCCGTGCCATCTACAAACCACGCGATCTTGACCCGCCCCGCCAACACGGACAACGCACCGTACTTTGCAGAGTTGGTCATCAATTCGTGGATCACCAAAGCCACGGTCGGAAACGAGTAGGGATTAAGCAGCACGCCGGGGCCCTCCAAGATCAAGCGATCAAGCCCGGGCATCAGATAGGCCAGCGACTCAGCTTCAACCAGCTTGCGCAGCGGCGCATCAGCCCATTGAACCGCAGTGATCTGGTCGTGCGCCCGCGCCAGCGCCTGCACCCGTCCGCTGATGCTCTCAATGAAGTCCTCGACATGGGCCACGCCACCGTGGCTTTGCGAGACCATGCCGCGTACCAGCCCGAGAATGTTACGAACGCGATGGTTAAGCTCCGCGACGAGCAATTCGTGGCTCGCCAGGTTCTCGCTACGGTTCCGGTCAGCCGACTCGGACTTGTCGAAAACCACCTCACGCAACGACACCCGAAAATGTTCCGCCGCCCGGTGATCGTCCATGCTCCATGGCTTGCAGTGGCCACGCACCTGCTCGGTCCATCCGGCAAAGCTGGTTCTCGGCGTTAGTGGATCGCTTGCCCGTACAGTTGCCACGTGCTTGCGCGGATCACCCGCCCACTCACGCGTGTGGTCCCACGGCTCACGAAAAAAATAGAGGTAGCTTTTCTTCATGCTCAAGATGGGTATGACCAGTACCCCAGCCGCCGCGTCCTGAAATTCCACCGCAGGCGGATATAGCGAAACGAGATGATCGGAAGCCAGAATCTTCTGCAGAGATGTGCTCTCCAGAAATTCGCCAAATTTGGTTATCTCGCCCTGGGTCGGAGCGACGCCTGACGCCACGAAGCGCCCCTTGATACTCATGGCGAATCCGTCACAGCCGATCATCGCCCGCAACTTGTCCACCGCTCTTTCGAGCATATCAAATAGCGACCCGCCCTGGCCCAGAGACGCCATGAGTTGCTCATGTTGGTCGTGACGAAAACGCTCGTTCACGTGCTCGACATCGCGTTGCCGGCTCTCAAGCATGAACGAGAACATCTGCCCGAACAGCTCTGACGTCGTTCGTATATTGAGCGACAGCTGACGCGGTTGGCTGTGGTGACAAGCGATCAGGCCCCAGAGCTTGCCTCGCTGCAGGATGGATATGGACATCGACGCCGCCACGCCCATATTGCGAAGGTATTGCAGATGGATCGGTGAAACCGACCGCAACCCGCTCAAGGTGAGGTCAAGCGGCAAGGCATCGCTCCCTGCCACGGTTTCGATGGCGACCGGAGCGTCATCCACATCGGCGATCAGGCGCATGGTGTTGAGAAGATAGAGCTCACGCGCCTGTCGAGGAATGTCGGATGCGGGGAAGTGCAGCCCCAGATAGGGTTGAAGCATCGACTGCACCCGCTCGGCCACCACTTCGCCGCTGCCATCTTCATCGAATCGATA
>JALYXN010000261.1 GCA_030947085.1 Pseudomonadota bacterium
CAAGCTTGTATGGAAAGTCCTTCTTCTCGCGAATGTGCAACTGTTGGTCGATTGCCTCCAGCACCAGCAGGACCAGCGGCAGCACCTCGACGAAGGAAAACATGCTGCCCACGCCGACCCACAGCCCCGGCTCACCGGCCCAGTACAGGTGATGGCCAGTACCGAGCACGCCGCCGATGAAGATCAGTATCCATTCAAAGATCACCGCGCGCTCGACCATCTGCCGCGAGACCAGGCCCAGCGCCATCAGGAAGTAACCAGTAACCGCAGCGGTGAACAACTCGAATGCCAGCTCCACCCACAGATGCACCACCCACCAGCGCCAGAAGTCGGTGATCGAGAACGAGGGGTTGGGCGAGCCCAGCGGAATCATGCCGAATACATAGAACAGCGCCACGGTCAGCGTGCTTATCCAGAGCAGGTGCTCGATCCGGAACAGGCCGTAGATCGAACCTCCGCCCTGCTTGAACAGGGACTTGAGCGTCGGCCAGAACGCGCGCAACAGAACCAGGCACCACACGGCAAGGCCGATGAAGAAGGCGATCTGCCAGAAGCGGCCCAACTCCAGGTACGACAGTCCCTGATTACCGAACCAGAACCAGTTCTTGTCGACCAGTCCCATCACGCCGAGATAGTCACCGATCAGCGCGCCGGCCACGATGGTCACCAACACCCAGAAAATCAGGTTGACCAGCAGCTTCTGTCCAGCCGGCTCGCGCCCACCGATTAGCGGTGCGAGGAATAAACCCGCACCAATCCAGCTCACGCCGATCCAGATGATCGGCGCCTGCAAGTGCACGCTGCGCAGGAACGCGAACGGCAGCCACTTGCCCACGTCGATGCCGTAAAAGCTGACCCGATCAGTGTAGTAGTGCGCCATGATCGAGCCGGCAAGAATTTGCACCAGCAACACGCCCGCGACCACCAGGAAGTATTTCCATAGCGCCTTCTGGCTCGGCGTAGGTGCCATGAACTTGTTCAGTACCGGCTCGAAGGTTTCGTTGGCGGCCTTTGGCTGGATCCACAGCCGGAAGATCACCAGTACCGCGCCGATAGCGAAGAATACCATCGTGAACGAGGCCCATGTCCACACGAAGGTCGCCTTGGTGGGCGCATTGCCAACCAGCGGTTCGGACGGCCAGTTGCTGGTCCACGAGTAGTCCTTGCCGGGACGACGCGCCACCGTGGTCAACGACGAATAAATCAGGAAGTTTGCCGTCTGGCTTGCGCTGGATGGGTTCAGCGCGCGTGCGCCCGTATAACCCTTGCTGAAGTCATCGGTGAGTAGCGCCGTGGCAATGCGCGGGCGTAGTGATTCGATCGCCTTGGCCACCGTGTCGGGCAGCACCACTCGGGACTGACTCAGGTCGATACCACGCAGCTCCTCGCGCATCTTGTTTGTGACACCGGGTTGCTGATCGGCGTCAAGCGCATCGAAAGACTTGCCGTAGCGAGCCAGCGCCAGGTTGTTCCGGACTTCCGTGGCCAGTTGCACGAGGTACTCGGCGGTGTAGTCCTCGCCAAAGGCGGAGCCCATGCCATAAAGACTGCCGTAATCCATCAGGTCTGCTTTCTGGAAACCCGACTTGCCACCCACAATATCGGCATAGCTCATCACCGAGGTACCGCTACTGGAGACCATCTGTTGAGGTAGCGGAGCTGCCTGCTGGTAAGTGCTTCGGGTAGCCGCCGCCATGCCCAGCCAGCACGCTACGACGACGAATAACAACACCCAGATCAGCACTTTGCTGGTGCGATCCTGAGGTCCGGCATGGCCGGCAGTGATAGTAGTTGGACTCATGACATTCCTGTTTGCGGAAGCGGTGCTCGGCAGATGCTGCGCTCATGCCGTGCAATCCGGCTGATCTGGATCAGGGATAGTTGAAACAGGCGCTGACATGTTGTCGCGGGGCATTGCACCTCTGCACATGCAGCTGTCTCACATGGGACGACAGGGCGTATCAGGCAGTGGTTTTGAATCTGGCGGCGCGCGGCTGCTCCTCGGCATGGCGAGAGACGCTGCGGAAGAATTCGGTGACGTTGAACCCGACATGTCCAACACGATTTCCTGATCTGCGCGTCCTTGTGATTGATAGCTAGGAATCGCTGACCGTCGGTTCGCTCCGGCGAACTCGTTCACCGTGCGCAGCGACCATCCTTTGCGCAGAGCGAACATGCACGGACAGCGCGGATCGGGGCTCTCCGCGTCATGCAGGATCCTGGGTCAGAAGCGAGCGGGCAGTAACTGTCGCAGCGTGCGCATGGCGCGAGCGCCTGGTGGGCCGCGCCTGTCGTCGGCCCGGGTAAGCTGCGCCATGATCATGCGCCGGAAGGGTCCCAGACGTGTACCGGTGGCGAGCGCCAGACTACGCATGGCCCGTGCCGGGCGGCGATCATCGGTGTACAGGTTCGCCAGCAGCTGCGTGCCCAGATACAGCGGATAGGTGGCCCGCCGGTGCTCGCGCTCATAGCGTCGCAGCAGCTCCGGATTCCAGATGGGTTTTCCGGCGGTGTGCGCTGCACGCAGCTCACGCGCCAGCACCTCCTGTCCAAGCAGACCGAAATTGAAACCGTGAGCCGTGACCGGATGCATGCCCACGGCAGCGTCACCAATCACCGCGAAGCGCTCGGCGACAAAGCGCCGGGCGTATACCCCCACCAGCGGATAGGTACAACGTGGGCCTGCCATGTTCATGCGCCCAAGGCGGTGCTGAAACCGCCCGGCCATCTCGATTTCAAAGGCCGCATCATCCTGCAACAACAATGCCTGCATCTGCTTTTGCGACAGGGTCAACACCACAGAGGATGTGTGTGGATCATGCAACGGCAGCAACGCCAGGGTCTGACCGAAGTCGAACCACTCCCATGCGACCTGTTCATGCTCTCGCTCATGCTTCATCCGGCATACCAGCATGACCTTGCCGAAATCGTGCATGCTCGCTGCGATGCCCGCGGCTCGGCGCAAGCTCGAAAACCGGC
This sequence comes from Pseudomonadota bacterium, assembly GCA_030947085.1. GTDB lineage: Bacteria > Pseudomonadota > Gammaproteobacteria > Xanthomonadales > Rhodanobacteraceae > Rhodanobacter. The sequence goes on from JALYXN010000261.1 coordinate 2,980, forward strand.
TGTCGGCGGCAACCACCAAGGCGGTGCGCAGGATCTCGCCATTGTCCAATACGACCTCCGCACCATCGGGATCGTTTCGCACTGCACTCACGCCCACACCGGTGATGCGCTGCACCCCGCTCATCTCAACTACCTCGGCGTAGGCTGCGCGTCGAATGGCGTGATTGGGGAGAAGCCATCCCAGCTGCTGCTTGCCGGCCTCGTCGTGCCGGAACATCAGACCTGGACGCACATTTCCGTTGAGTACCATGGCATCACGCAAGGTGCCTATTTCTTCCTCGCCAAACCGCTCCCACAAACCAAGCTCACGCAGGAGCTGCCGCGAATGATGGGTGATCGCGATCTCCCGCCCATCGTCTGCGGGCGCAGCCAGAAGTTGCTCGTCCTGACGCTCGACCAACGCGATACGCAAGCCGCTCCCCATCAGCGAGCGAACAAAACAAAGTCCGACAGGGCCGGCCCCGACCACAACGATATCAAACGGCATCAGCGTCTCAGGAGTTATTGCGTGACGAGGCAAGATTACGCACAGGTCGGGT
>JALYXN010000272.1 GCA_030947085.1 Pseudomonadota bacterium
CCTTCACCGATCCGGAGCTGCTGCGCTCGTCGCTGGCCAACGTGATCCTGCGCATGCTGGCGCTGAAGCTGGGCGACGTCGATGCGTTTCCGTTTCTGGAGGCGCCCGATCCGCGAGTGGTGGCGGACGGCTATCGCCGACTGGCCGAGATCTCGGCCATCGACGACGCCCGCAAGCTCACCGCGATCGGACGCACGCTGGCACGGTTGCCGATCGACGTACAGCTGGCGCGCATGCTGGTCGAAGGCGAGCGTCTGCACGCTCTGCGCGAGATGCTGACCATCGTGTCATTCCTCAGTATCCAGGACCCGCGTGAGCGGCCGTCGGACGCGCGCCAGCAGGCCGATACCGCGCACGCGGTTTTCACCGACCCGGGCTCGGATTTCGTGGGTGTGCTCAATCTCTGGCGCACCTATCACGACGTGCACGAAGAGCTGACCCAGTCGAAGTTGCGTGACTGGTGCTCGCGGCATTTTCTCAGTTTCATGCGCATGCGCGAATGGCGCGAACTGCATCGCCAGTTGCTGCTGGTGGTGGGTGAGCTGAGCTGGAAACTCGATGCGTCGGCTAGGCAGGCGGATGAGGTGAGCAAGGCAGCTTCTGCCCCTCCCCCTGCGCGCAGGGGGAGGATGGGAGGTGGTCAGGCTCTTGAACTTGAGAGCAAGAGCTTTAGCCCACCCCAGCCCTCCCCTGCAAGCGGGGGAGGGGGCCGAGCGAATGAGGCCGCCGATCGCACGTATGAATCGGTGCATCGCAGTCTGCTCGCCGGCTTGCCGACCCAGGTAGGGCGCAAGGATGACAAGGGCGTCTACCAGAGCACGCGCGAGCGGAAGTTCCACGTCTTCCCCGGCTCGGCGTTGTCGAAATCCCCACCGAACTGGATCTTTTCGGCGCAGATTCTCGACGTCGGCGGGCGGGTGTGGGGGATGAGCAATGCGCGCGTCGATCCGCTGTGGATCGAGCAGCAGGCGGCGCATCTTCTGCGCATGCACTGCCGTGAGCCGCACTGGTCGAAGAAGCGCGGCTGCGTGGTGGCGTACGAGCAGGTCAGCCTGTTCGGTCTGGTGCTGGTGGAAAAACGTCCGGTCACGTTCCAGCAACAGGATCCTGCGCTGGCGCACGAGATTTTCCTGCGTGAGGGCCTGGTGCGCGGTGACATCGACAGCAAGGCAGACTTTGTGCGCGCCAATCAGCGCGTGCTGGAGGAAGCGCTCGGTATCGAGGCGAAACAGCGCCGCGAGGGACTGATCCGGCATGAGGATGACCTGGTCGCCTTCTTTGAAGGCAAGCTTCCTCCGGACATCGCCAGCAGCCGCGCGCTGGATGCGTGGTATCGAAAGGCCCGTCCTGCCGAACAGGCGGCGCTGCGCTGGTCACTCGACGAGGTCATGGCCAGCGCGACGGGCCTCGACGCGAAGGCGTTTCCGGCCGCCATGGAGATCGGGCCGCAGCGTTACAAGCTCGAATACCGTTTTGTACCCGGCGACGAGGCTGATGGCGTCACCCTCCATCTCCCGTTGGCGATGTTGAACGCGCTGCCTTCCGCGCGCTGCGAGTGGTTGGTGCCGGGACTGTTGGCCGACAAGGTGGCCGAACTGATTCGTGGTTTGCCCAAATCGTTGCGCCGAAATTTCGTCCCGGCACCCGATTTTTCACGCGCCTTCGCCACTGCCGAGCCCCCGCGTGACGAGCCGCTGGCGAAGGCGCTCGCCACTTTTCTGAAACGCGCCACGGGGGTCGACATCGCCGCCGCCGAATTTGCCGACATCGAGCTGCCGGCGCATTTCATGATGCGTTATCGGCTGCATGACGATAACGGCAAAACGCTTTCCAGCGGCCGTGATCTGGCGGCCTTGCGAAGCCATTGGGAAGGCAGGGCGCGCGAGGCGTTTTCGCGCAAGACCGATATCGAACTGACGCACGAAGAAGTGGCCAGCTGGGACTTCGACGACATCCCGGTACAGGTGCGCTCTGACGGTGGCCTGATGGCGTTTCCCGCGCTGGTCGACTTGGGCGAAACGGTAGCGCTGCGCGTGTTCGAGCGTATCGACGAAGCGCGTGCCGAGCACGAAAGAGGCGTGGTGCGACTGTTGCGCAACGCGCTTGCCAGCGATGGCAAGCAGGCGCGCCGGAGGCTGCCGATTGGCAATGCGCTGGCCTTGCAATACATGCCGCTCGGTGGCGTCGAGGGCTTGCGCGAGGACCTGCTCGAAGGCGGTTTCAACGATTTGCTGGAACGGCACGAACTGGACGTTCGCACCCTCGCCGCGTTCGAGAAGTTGCGCGCAACCTTCTCGCGCGAGTTGTTCGGCGCCGCGGTCGAACGATTGAAGCTGGCCGAGCCGATCATCGAGGCTCAGGCCGAACTGAAGCCGTGGCTGCAACCCCCTTTGCTCGGCTTCGCCCGCGCCAGCTACGACGACCTGCGCGAGCAATTCGACGCCTTGCTGACGCCCGGTTTCCTGCGTGTATTACCGAACGCGCGACTGGCGCACCTCCCGCGCTACCTGAAAGCGATGCGCCTGCGCGGCGAGCGGCTGCGCCAGGATCCGACCAGAGACCAGCAGCGCATGCTGCAGGTGACGCCGTACTGGCGCGCCTACCTGCAGCAGCGCGCAGGCGGTAACGATGCATCGGGCCTGGAGGAGCTGCGCTGGATGATCGAGGAATGGCGCGTGTCGCTGTTCGCGCAGGAACTCAAGACCTCCGAACCGGTATCGGCCAAGCGGCTGGCAAAGACGCTGGCCGCGCTGACCTGAGTCAGTGTCTCAGCGGATTCGCCGCACGTGCGCGGAGTCATTGCAACCACTGACGTACATCAGCCAGTTGCCCATCAGTGATGGTTTGACCTTGACCTTGGGATGGTCGGCAGTTGCGCACGAGGGAGCATCCGAGCCCACCTGCCGCCACACCTGGCCATTGTCCAGTGTCATTTCGTTGTTGCCGTGCCAGCCATCGAAATGACCGACCAAATGTGTCTGGATCGTTGGGCGCTTCTTTTGGCCGGCATAAAACACCGGCTTGCCACTGGCATCGACCACATGAGTGTTGGATTTGCCGTGCGATTGCATCCACTGGTCGAGGCTGGCTAGTTCCTGCGGCGTGAGCTTGTCCAGGCCTGCTGCCTTGAACTGCTTGCCGCTCATGCGTTGCTGAAGTCCATCCGTCTGTTGCGCCTGAACAGACAGACAGCAAAGCGGCAGCGCCAGCAACAATGGCAGCAACGCATGACGTGTGCGTATCGGCATGGGGACTCCTCAGAACGCAGTAGATGGGCGGCAATTGTGCGCGGTATTCGGTTTTTGCGCCAAGCGCCTCTCACCGGGAAATGACAGGCGGCACGCGCCATGGCTCGTCCAGTCGCCCGGCGGCTATCATGGATGACTGCAATGAACAGAACGCGAGATGGTTCGATCCCTCAAATCCTCAAGCCTGGCGCGATGGCAGGAGCGCGCCGGTGCGCTGGAGCCTTCGCTGGCCGAGGTGCTGCAGGCCTGCGTTTGCAGGCCGGTGGCTGAGGCCGAATGCTGCGAAGTGCTCGATCTGCTGGCCATGCTGGGCTGCGATGCGCAAACCCAGGCAGCGGCATTGTGGTTTGAACTGGCGCGGGTGGATCCGCCGTTTTGGAACGCGCGTGTCGGTCAATTGCCTGCCGAACTGCAGCGGCTGGTAGCGGGCCAGCAGGCTGCGCAGCAGGTTTGGGCATTGCACGCGCAGCGAGCGCCCAACGGCGCGACGGAAGGTCTTCGCCGGTTGCTGCTGGCGATCGTGCGTGACCTGCGCGTGGTATTCGTGCTGCTGGCGCGACAACTGGCCCAGATGCGCGCGGCTGCGTCGCTTCCCGCCGAGCAGGCCGCTGCGCTGGCACGATTGACCAACGACATCCACGCGCCGCTCGCCAATCGGTTGGGCATCTGGCAGCTGAAGTGGGAACTGGAGGATCTGGCGTTCCGCTTTCTGGAGCCGGACACATACAGGCGCATCGCCAAACTGCTCGACGAGCGGCGCGTCGATCGCGAGCATTTCATTCGCGAATCGCTGAATGAACTGCGCCAAGCGCTGGACGCAGCGGGTATCCACGCCGAT
>JALYXN010000284.1 GCA_030947085.1 Pseudomonadota bacterium
CGGGTGATTTTGCCGTCCTCGATCAGGTAAGCCTCGGAGGCGGAGAAGGTGAACTTGCCGTTGGTGATGTCGACCTGGCCGCCGCCGAAGTTCGGCGCGTACAAACCCTTCTTCACCGAGCGGATGATGTCGGCTGGATCGCACTGGCCGGCGAGCATGTAGGTGTTAGTCATGCGTGGCATCGGCAAGGTCGTGAATGACTCGCGGCGGCCGTTGCCGGTGGGCGCCATGCCCATCAGGCGGGCGTTTAGCTTGTCCTGCATGTAGCCCTTGAGGATGCCATCCTCGATCAGGGTGGTGCACTCAGTCGGGGTGCCTTCGTCGTCAATGCTCAGCGAGCCGCGGCGACCCTCCAGGGTGCCGTCGTCGACGATGGTGACGCCCTTGGCCGCGACGCGCTGACCGATGCGGCCGGAAAACGCCGAGCTGCCCTTGCGGTTGAAGTCGCCTTCGAGCCCATGGCCAATGGCTTCGTGCAGCAGCACGCCGGGCCAGCCCGGGCCAAGCACGACGGTCATCTGGCCGGCAGGAGCGTCGACGGAGTCGAGGTTGACCAACGCCTGGCGCACCGCTTCGTCGGCGAAGCGGAGCGCGCGACCGTTCTCGATCAGTTCGCGATAGCCGTAGCGGCCGCCACCCCCGGAATGACCTTGCTCACGGCGTCCGTTCTGCTCGGCGATGACCTGCACATTGAGCCGCACCAGCGGGCGTACGTCGGCGGCGAGGGTGCCATCGGATGCGGCGATCAGCACGGTGTCGATCGTGGCGGCGATGCTGACGATGACCTGCTTCACCCGCGGGTCGCGCGACCGCGCATAGGCATCGACTTCGCGCAGCAGCGCGATCTTGTCGGGGTTGGGCAGACTCTCGACCGGATCGATCGCCGGATAAAGCTGGCGTGCACCGTTCAGGGCCAACGGTGTGCCGGCGCCGTTGCCGTCGTGCGCGATGGCGCGCGCGGCTTTCGAAGCTTCCAGCAGCTGCGGCAGCACGATCTCGTCGGAGTAGGCGAAGCCGGTTTTCTCACCCGAGATCGCGCGCACGCCTACGCCCTGCTCGATCGAATGACTGCCGTCCTTGACGATGCCTTCTTCCAGTACCCAGGACTCGCTGCGCGAGTGCTGAAAGTACAGGTCGGCGGCGTCGATCGACGGCCCCATCAACTGGTTGAACACCCGGTCGAGGTCGCCGGTGGCAATACCGCCGGGTGAGAGCAATTTGCTTTCGGCTAGCGCGATCAGTGAATCCATGGAGAGTCGGTCATCTGCAGTCAATCGGAACCATCCCACATGGGGCCCGGTGCTGCTGCTTTAAAGCGTCGAGGCTTTTCAGGCTTAACTGCGGCTACGAATCCAGAGGTTCACCGAGCGTCAACGAGTGATCGGGCGGCAAACGCTGCCCTGGTGGCTAACTCTGGCCGATGGTGTCGCCAATGACCCATCAGTGCGGCTGCTGCGAACTGCCAGCTGGCGCACCCTGCACGCTGCCCGCGGGTACCGGAAGTGCCTTGCCGGGGTCCAGTGGCGGCGGCGCGGGCGCAGGTTTGGGACCATGCTTTTCCAACAGCGTCATCACCGGCTTGCCCCAACTACCGGTGATCCGGTAGCGTGCGCTGGCCGCCTTGTTGAGCCCCTTGCCCAGCAGTCCTTGCACCGCGAAACCGGCCGCCGCGCCAATCGGCCCGCCCACCACGGCGCCGACCAGCGGCAAGCTGTTGCCGACATGCGGCACCACCCGCATCTCTTGGTCATAGTCCTTTGCCTTCAGCCCGGTGCGGCCGGTCACGCTGATGTTGGCCGACGGCCCCGCGATAACCAGGTTGTCGGTGGTGGCATTGCCATTAGCGAGGTGAAAATCACCCTCGATCGAATCGAAGGCCAGTCCCTTGCCGAAGACGTCACCAAAATCCAGGGTGAGCCGGCGCGGCAGTTCGGCCAGCGATACCAGCCCAAGCAGCCGTCCCACACCGGGCGACCCCGCCTCGGGAATACGGCCGTCCTTGACGTCGATGCTCAGCGTGCCGTTCATCGTCGCCAGCGACAGCCCGCTGGGCGCACCCGGCCAGCGGGCATCGAGCAGGTCGATGGTCTTGCCGCCATTGACCAGGCCATCAAATCCGAAGGCGCCGAGCATGGCGCCCAGATCCTCGGCGGCGAAATTGATCCGCATATGCGTCTGACTGTTGCTGGCGGTGCCGTCCCAGTCGCCACTGGCGTTGATCTGGACCTGCGAGGACAACGCACGCAGCTGTTCGATATGCATGCCCTTCGCGGTCGGCCAGGTTTCCAGTCTGGCCTCGCCCAGCTTCGCGTCGCCCAGCCGCAAATCCCCAATCCACAAGTGGAACGGTGGCAAGGCGCTCGGATTGATGCCGGTGTCAGCCGGGTCTGGCACGGCGACGTCCTTCTCTTCCTTGGCCGGTCCGCTGACCGCTGCGGACTTCGGCTCGCCATCGCGGCCGGACGGGCTCCTCGGCCAATACAGACGCTTCAGCCGAGCCGTCACGCCGCGCTTGTTCAACTCACTGGTTGGCACCGAGAAGTTGCCGGTCATCGCCGTACCGTCCACATCCACGCTCAGCATGTCCGGCTTGGGCACGGCACGAAGCTCGAGCTTGCCCAGCTGACCGCCGAACCAATGCGCGTGATCGGTGGTGACATCGATACTTTCCAGGCCGGGTCCGTCGCCGGTGCCTCCCGCCGCGACACGCTGGACCCAGCCGGTGACATCCAACGTGGGTGTGCTGCCGCGGATGCGCAGACCCTTCGAAGGCAGCGCCTGCGGCATCTCGCTGCCGAACATGAAAATGCCGGCCAACGGCTTTTGCGCGCCATCGGAGAGCCGCAAGTGACCCCGTACGACGTCGCCCAGACCCAGTTGCAGATCGCTGCCAGCCACCGGCAGGCTCATGCTTACGTGCAGGGGCAGCGTGGACGCCGAAGGCTTGTCCAGCGGTGCCGGCAATTTCAAGGTAATGCCGTCCAGCGGCGAGTCGACGCTCAGCATCTGCGCAAGCGCATCGCTGCCCGGCACATGGGCGATCGTGAACCCGACATCGAATGTACTGCGCCCCTCGGACAACTGGCCCAGCCAGTCAAGCGAGGGATAGTCCTGCACCATTTCCTGCATGGTGTAGCGACCCTGCAGGTGCGCTGAAAGAATCGTGGCCGGATCGCTGTTGGCGCCCGCCAGCGTGACCTGCAGCTTGCCGGGCTGACCGCGAAAACCGGCATCCAATGGACCGGCGGCCATGCCGTGCGCGTCGAAATGCAAGGGGCCGTTGAGTTTGTCCAGCTTGAGGTTCCAGTCCGGCGCCGAGAGGTCGGCGTCCTGCAACTGGGCGTTACCTTCCAGATGCAGGTCTTCCACCTTTTTCAGCGGCAGCACCAGATTCAGGTCGAACGACCCGGTGCCTCCCAGCTTCAGCTTGGCCAGCGTGGCGGCCTGGCGGTCGCCGATCGGACTCTTGCGCACAAACTCAAGCAGGCTGGCGCCACTTCCATCGCCCTGCACGTTGAGGTCGAGCAGGCCATCATGAAAATCCGGGATCAGCGCCACCGCATGCTCGACCTTCACCCCCAGCGAGTGGCCCTTGTCCACGTCTACCAGCATGCTGTTGTTGACGAAGCTGGCCACCGCGTCGATGCCCTGGCCGTGCGGCCACTGGGTTCCGTAATCGAGGTCGAGGTCACTCAGTACCACCCGGCCCTCGAAGCGGCCTTGGTGGTGACGGAACGGCCAATCGGCGAGGTTACCGCGAACAACGACCTGCGCCTGATCAAGCTGACCAGACACCAGCGCACGATCCAGCCACCCGATCGTCGCGGCAGACATGGACTCCGTCGGCCAGAACAATTTGGCCGCGGTAATACTGGATGGATTCAGCGAGGCATACAAATCGACGACCGGCGCGCCGCCTGCAGCCGGCAGCACGATCTCGCCACGCGCCTGTCCCGCGAAACCCTCTCCATCGAATTGAAGCCTGTCGGCACCGAGATGCCAGTCGCCGCCCTGCTGCCAGAAGGCCAGCGTGCCCTCAAGGCGGGAGAGCGCGAACGGCTGTCGAAACTGGCGGGGGAATTGCAGCGTGGTGGGCTGGGCCGGCAACTCCAAAGAGAGCGCTTCGGCGTCACCGCGTAGCTCGCCCTGCAAACCGCTGACACCGGGCAGCTTGCCCACCGGGTCGATACCGACGTTGTTGAATGCCAGCGCAAGGCTGTTTAAGCCGCTGGCGCGATCCCACTGCAATGCCACCTGGCTCAGATCGCCGCGCGGATGCCCTTCACCGAGCCAATGCGCCAAAGCCGGAGCGAGCTTCGGCTTCAGTGCCAACCAGGGCAACAACGGCGCCAGTTGCAGTTCCCGAGCCGCGACGCCGACGCTCAAATGCACCGTCCCCGGTTGATGCAGACGCAGTGCCAGCGCACTGCCGTCGTCGCCGGACCAGCGCACATCGTAGCCGTCGTCGATCCGGCGAATGCCAGCCAAGCCGTGCAGGGCGGCTACGCTTGCGGTGGCTGCGCCGTCGGGTGCACTGACCGACAAGCTGTCCAGGTCGAAACGGATCAGGCTGTGGCTGAGCTGGCCTTTGCGCCAGTCGAGCCAGGCCGTGAGGCGGCCGTTGCCGTGATCAGCCGTATAGCCGTCCAGATCGATTCCTTCCAGTAGCGGCTGCAACTCCGTACTCTCGACACTGGCCCAGATTCGACCGGCGCTACCGTCCTCGCGAAAATGACCCACGGTACGCACGGCGGCGCTGACCCCTTCGCGCCGCAGTGTGCCGCCAAAGCGGATCTCGCTGCCCTGATGGCTCAGCCGCAACTGTTTCGCCAGCCAGGTGTAGTGTTTCCCCAGCGTGGCGTCGGTCACCACCACCCGCAGATCTTCCAGCCACAGATCCAGTGATGGCCCAAGCGACAGCGGCTGGCGGTCCTGGCGACCCGCCACGCTGATACCGTTGACGTGCCAGCCGTCCATATTGTGCAACAGGTCCAGTTGCAGGCCGTGCAGATGCAGATTCAGCAGGTGGCGCGAAGGCAGCAGCAAGCCGCCGACATCCAGTTTCAGCTCGGCCTCCGGAATGGCCAGCGTATCGCCGCGCTGGCCCGCTGCCGCGCCGATGGTCACCCCATGCATCACGAATTCGGGGCCGCTGGCCGTCCAGCGACCATCCATCGAGTCAAAGCTGACCGGCCGTTGCCATCGCTGGCTGAGCTGGGTTGCCACCCATGCAGGATGTCGCGCCAGCAGGGGCAGCAATAGTTGCGTCACCGCCACCAGGACGGCGAGCACGATCACGGTCACACCCGCGACCCACCCCAATGCGCGGACACAGCGGTGCACGAGCCCCCGCCTCGACGAGTTCACGCGCGGCGGTCCGCGACCGATTTACAACAAGACCACATCAAACTGTTCCTGCGAATAATGCTCTTCGGACTGGAAGCGTATGCTTTTGGAGATGAACTCTTCCAGTTCGGCCACGGCGCTGGATTCTTCCTCGAGAATGCGATTGACGACCGAGGGGTTGGCCATGACCAGCAATTGCTCGGCATTGAACTGTCGCACCGCACGGGTGATCTCGCGAAAGATTTCGTAGGTCACCGTCTCAGCCGTTTTCAAGGCACCGCGACCGTTGCAGACAGCGCAGGGTTCGCACAACTGGCGAGCCAGACTTTCGGTTGTTCGTTTGCGCGTCATTTCCACCAGCCCGAGGGCAGACAGCGGATAGACGGTGGTCTTGGCATGATCACGCGCCAGCCCCTTGTTCAGCATGCGCAGCACCTGGCGCTTGTGTTCCTCATCGTTCATGTCGATGAAATCGATGATGATGATGCCGCCCAGATTGCGCAGGCGTAGCTGGCGCGAGGCTGCTTGGGCGGCCTCCAAGTTGGTCCGGTAAACGGTCTCCTCCAGGTTGCGTGTGCCCAGGTAGGCGCCGGTATTGACGTCGATGGTGGTCATCGCCTCGGTCTGATCGACGATGAGATAGCCACCCGACTTTAGCGGCACCTCCTTTTTCAGGGCTCGCTGGATCTCGTCCTCGACGCCATACAGATCGAAAATCGGCCGCTCACCGTCGTAGTGTTCGATGCGATCGTCCAGGCTCGGCATGAACTTGTGCACGAACTTGACCACCTTGTCGAAGGTGACCCGGGAGTCGATCCTGACCTTCTCGATATCGTCGTTGAGCATGTCGCGCAGGCTGCGCAGCGGCAGCGACAGTTCTTCGTAAACACGTTCGCCCATCTTCGCCTTGGCAATGTTTTCCTGCACCACGCGCCATACCTTGCCCAGATAGGTCACGTCGAACGCCAGTGATTCGGCACGTTGACCTTCGGCATTGGTTCGCACGATGTAGCCCAACGGGTTCTCGCCGATCAGCGGATTGAGCACGTCCTTCAGCCGCTGACGCTCGTCTTCGTCCTCGATGCGGGCAGAAATACCCAGCGTGCGCGCATAGGGCAGCAGCACCAGGTAACGCGAAGGGATCGACAGGTGGGCCGATAATCGCGCGCCCTTGGTGCTGATGGGATCTTTCACCACTTGCACCACGATCTCCTGGCCTTCATGGACCAGTTCGCTGATCGATGGCACGTGGCCGTGACCGTTGCCGTTGCCGTTGCTACCAAATTCCGTCCCGTCCGCCGACGGCGGGAGGGTGGGGCGAACAATGTCGGACGCATGCAGGAATGCCGCCCGCTCCAGCCCGATATCCACAAACACGGCCTGCATCCCCGGCATGACCCGCTGCACCCTACCTTTATAGATGTTGCCCACATAGCCTCTTTTTGAGGCCCGTTCCACGTGCACTTCCTGCAGCATGCCGTTCTCGACCACGCCGACCCTCGTCTCTCGTGGGGTCACGTTGATCAGGATTTCTTCGCTCACTGCCTACTCCCGGATTTGACCATCTTTATAGCGGTTGCAGGCTAAACCTGTCGATGGACCATATCGCGGGAGGACCCTCTGGCGGCGACTTGCGTCCAGCAGTCGACTGACCCAGCATGCCAGGTCGAACCAAGCTCGCTGCCGCGCTATCTTGTGCGCCTGACTGGCAGCGACCAAGGTCGCCCCACCCAATCACGATGCCCCTCCAGATCACATCCGCACCATGAACCAACCGCACATTCTGCCCGACGTGCTGCAGCATGACCTGACGCTGGTATTTTGCGGCACGGCCGCGGGCCGGCGTTCAGCCGCCGAAAGGGCCTATTACGCGCATCCCGGCAATCTGTTCTGGCGAGCGGTGTTCGAGGCTGGCCTGACGCCGCGCCGGATGGCCCCGGCGGAGTTTCCGAAACTCACCGAACTCGGCATTGGCCTTACCGACGTGGGCAAGTACCACTTCGGGAATGACAACCAGCTGCCGCCAGACGCATTCGACGCCTCCTCGCTGCACAAGAAGATCGAGCACTATCAACCGCGCCTGCTCGCCTTTACCAGCAAGAATGCGGCACATGCCGCTCTCGGGCGTGCGGTCAAGTACGGTTTGCAGCAGGAGCGCATCGGCCAGACGCAACTGTTTGTACTGCCGTCGCCGTCGGGACAAGCCCGCGGGCACTGGGATCTGGGACCCTGGCGCGAGCTCGCCGCGCTGGTTCGGCGGGATTGAAGCCACGTTGACTGCCCGCTTCGACGCCTGCCAAGACCGTCATGCAAGCGGTTAAGCTCGGGTATCGCGGCATCCGATCGCGTCACCTTCCAGGGAACTCACCATGCGTCGTTCCGCTATACACCTCGCTGTCCTGACTACCATCACGGCGCTGCTCGCAGCCCCAGCTGTATGGGCCGCAGACCCGCCGAACTCAGGCGATGCTTACGCTACCGCGGCTCAGCTCCAACAGCGTATGGCTACAGGAACTCTGACCAGCCACACGCTGGCGCAGGAGTCGCTGGCGCGAATCAAGCGCATCGATCAATCCGGACCGACGCTCAAGGCGGTCCTCGAGGTCAACCCTGATGCCATGGCGCTGGCCGACAAGCTCGACCTAGGGCGCGTTGGCAAGAAGCAGGGGCCGCTCTATGGCCTGCCGATCTTGCTCAAGGACAACATCGATACCGGCGACCGGATGCTCACGACCGCCGGCTCGCTGGCCCTTGCCGGCGCGCCGGCAGCACATGACGCGGCCCTGGTCGAACGGCTGCGCCATGCCGGGGTGCTGGTGCTGGGCAAGGCCAATCTCAGCGAGTGGGCCAACTTCCGCTCCAGCCATGCCAGCAGCGGCTGGAGCGCGCGCGGTGGCCAGACCCGCAATCCCTACGCGCTCGACCGCAATCCCTGTGGCTCGAGCGCCGGCTCGGCCGCTGCCGTGGCCGCCGGCCTGGTACCGCTGGCGATCGGCACCGAAACCGACGGCTCGATCATCTGCCCCGCGTCGATGAACGGCATCGTCGGCATCAAGCCGACGTTGGGGCTGGTCAGCCGTCGAGGCATCGTGCCGATCAGCCACAACCAGGACACCGCCGGCCCGATGGCACGCAATGTCACGGATGCCGCCGCCCTGCTGTCAATTATCGCCGGCAGCGATCCGGGCGACCCGGCCACCGTCGATGCCGATCGGCACGCCACCGACTACACCCGTTTTCTCGATCCGAATGGTCTCAAAGGCAAGCGTATTGGCGTCGTGCGCCAACTGGCTGGTGCCGAACCGAATGCGGACCGCGTGCTCGATCAGGCAATCACCATCATGAGGGCACAGGGCGCGGTGATCGTCGATCCGGTCACGGTGCCGCATCTGGCCGACCTCGGCGCCCCAGAAATCACGGTGCTGCTGTACGACTTCAAGCACGACATCAACGCCTACCTCGCTGGCCGTACCGGTCTGGAAGTGAAAACGCTGGCGGACCTGATTGCTTTCGACAAGGCGCATGCCGCCCAGGAGATGCCCTGGTTCGGGCAGGGGTTGTTCGAGCAGGCGGAGAAAAAAGGGCCGCTCTCGGACAAGGCATACAAAGAGGCGCTGGCCCGGGCGAAACGCCTTTCCGGCGCGCAAGGCATCGACGCGGCGCTGAAGTCGGCGCACCTGGATGCCCTGCTGTCGCCATCGTTAGGACCGGCGTTCATGACCGACCCGGTGCTGGGCGACCATATCGTCAGTGGCGATCCGACAGTAGGCGGCGCCTCACAGCCGGCAGCAGTGGCTGGTTATCCGTCGATGACGATACCGGCGGGCTTCGCGCACGGCCTGCCGGTCGGCATCGTATTGCTCGGCGCCAAATGGAGCGAGCCGACACTGATCGCGATCGCCTACGGATTCGAGCAGCACGCCGGTGCATGGCGACCGCCGCATTTTCTCGACACGGTCGGCGGCAAATCGATGGAAGCATTGCAGCAGCAATGACGTACGCTCAGCGCAGATACACCGTCGGCCCCAGCACCGCCGCGAACCCCACCGTCATCAGTACGCCCGCAACGACGAGGGCGTAGTGCCGAGTGATGGTGAAATCGCGCTGCGGTTCATCGGGAGCGCGAGAAAAGGCCACGTTGAACAACCCGGCCGTGCCACCGAACGACGACGCGACCGCCGACATCAGGGTGATCACGATGCCCAACGGATTGAACAGACTGACCAGCACCGCGGATACACCACCGACCAGGTAAATCGTCATCGCGATCCTGCGCCTGGTCGCGCGTGCCTGTTCACCGCCGCCAAGCATCACCTTCAGCATCCGAATGGCACGACCAATCACGGCGATGTAGACGCAGAGCCCGACGGCGAACATCACCGTGCGCCACAACCATGGCCATGCGAGCGGGCCGATGCCACCACCCACGTCCGGGCCCCAATCGCCCAGGTTGGTGACGCCGGAAAACATCCAGTATCCGCCCGCAACCATGCCTTTCACGGTGAACACGGCCCACCACGCCAGTCGCGGCAACGGTTGCCTGACCCTGTTCCAGGCGATATACGCCACCAGGGCAAGCAGCAAATCAACAAAGGTGCCGGCCATGGCAACGATACGGCGGCTCCAGGGCCCCGTATCAGGACACTGGACGTAGTAAGCGCCAAGCTGACTGGGCCGATGCCCACTGATGACACAGGTGAAAGCATGACCGAGCAGCTCGTGCGCCATCGTCAAGCAGGGCAACAGAAGCAGCGACAAGCCCACCAGGGTCCACAAATCGACGCTTGGCGCCGCGGAATCGCGTTTTCCCATTGCCCGATCTCTCCCCACAGGATGGAGCCATGGTTACCCATCGCGCGAGTGCACTCCAGTGCAGAATGCGTGGATGGCATATGACGACTGTCATCGGAGATTCCGGACGCTGCGCAAAAAAGCAGCGAGCCGTCTTGCCTGCATGCGGTTCGGAGCTGTGCGTAGCGGCCCTGGGAGGGCATCGCGCCCAATAAGATCCTGAGATGCCGCTGCCGAGGCACTTGCCCGGCAGCGGCAGCATCGACATTTCAGTGGATGTAACCGGATTCCGCGGCATTGGAGGTGATTTTAATCAGCTTCAAGGATCCCACGTGGCCCATGCCACCGCCTGAGAAGGTCAACGTGCCTTCGCCCTTGTAGTGGTATTCCGTGCGGTAGTTGTCCCCACCGAAATGGAATGGGATCCATGCCTTGCCTGTCTGGTAGGTCTTTTGATCATTCGGACCCCCGATGAGATCGACCACCTCCCTCGAATACATCCCCACCTTGACCTTCGAGAACTTGCCGTTGGCTACTGCCACTGTGGCCGCCTTGGCACTGTGCCCGTTTTCCAGCGGCGCACTCCTGCCCGCTGACGAATAACCTGCACACAGAACCAGAGACGACACGAAAACGAGCGATTTGATGCGCATGAATAATCCTTCCGCTGGATAAAAATGATGGATGTGGCGGCAATATCTCCGATGTCTCCAGGATATCCCCGCCCCACCATAGGACACGTTCATGGCTCCGGCAATTGGTGCCCTACTTGCCTCAAAGAGCATGCACTGCACAGGAAATCAGCGGGATCCGCCTACAGATTTCCGTACAATAAGCATGGCAATTTCAAGCGACTGCTCGTAGTTCAAGCGGGGGTCGACCATCGATTTGTAGGCGCGTTGGAGATCGGTCTCCGACAGATCGCGCGCGCCACCCATGCATTCCGTGACGTCCTCGCCGGTCAGCTCCAGATGCGCACCTCCCAGGCGGGTCCCGGCGGCGGCGTGAATGTCGAACGCCTGATCGAGCTCGCCTCGAATATTGTCAAAACGGCGGGTTTTGTAACCATTCGAGGTGCTTTCTGTATTGCCATGCATCGGGTCGGCCACCCACAGCACGCGACGGCCATCGCGCTTGACCGCCTCCAGCAGGGGTGGCAGCGCCTTGGCGATGCCCGTATTGCCCATGCGATGAATCAGGGTCAGGCGACCGGGCTCGTCGTCCGGATTCAAGGCATCGATCAACGGCAGCAGCTGTTCTGGAGTGACACTGGGCCCCACCTTTACTGCAATCGGATTGCGAATACCGCTGAAATACTCGACATGCGCCCCGTCGAGGGCCGCCGTGCGCATCCCGATCCATGGAAAATGGGTGGAAAGGTTGAACCAGCCGGTATGTCGTGGCACCTGGCGCGTCAATGCCTGCTCGTAATGCAGCAGCAGCGCTTCATGCGAGGTGAAGAAATCGACCCGGGAGAAACCGGCGATCGGCCTTCCCGCCAGCGTCTCCATGAACTTCAGTGAGTTACCAATACCGGCGACCATCTGACGGTATTCAGCGGCCAACGGCGAATGTTCCACCCAGGCCAGATCCCAGTATTCCGGATGATGCAGATCGGCAAAACCACCGTCGATAAGCGCCCGCACAAAGTTCATCGTCAGCGCGGAATGCGAATGCGCTGAGATCAGCCGCTGTGGATCGGGCCGCCGCGCCTGCGGCGTGAAATCGGGGCTGTTGACCACGTCGCCACGGAAACTGGGCAGGCTCACGCCGTCCCGGGTCTCGGAGTCGGTCGAACGTGGCTTGGCGTACTGACCGGCGAAGCGGCCGACGCGCAGCACCGGTTTCTTGAGCCCATGCACCAGCACCAGACTCATCTGCAACAGCACCTTCAGCCGATTGGAGATGATCGGACTGGTGCAATCGGCGAAACTCTCCGCGCAGTCGCCGCCCTGCAACAGAAAGCGCTCGCCATCCTGAGCTTCGCCAATGGACTGCTTCAGCGCCAGCACCTCCCACGATGTCACCAGCGGCGGCAACTGGGCCAGATGAGCCGTCGCGGCGGCAAGCTCGGCGCCGTCCTCGTAACGCGGCTGCTGCAGCGCCTCCCGCTGTTGCCAGGAATCGGGTGCCCAGTGAGAGGCCGATCCGACATCAAGGTCACCGGGTGCCATCGGTTCAGGACGGGTAGCAAGGGGAGCATTCATATCAATTCACTCTTCGGCGTGTCGCCATTATCGCCAGAACTGCCAGCGCAAGAAACCACAACAAAGCCCAGGCCGGCATCGGCAAACCCAGGATCGACTCGACCTTCGCGCATTCTCCAGAGCCAGTGAACACCAGCTTCAGTACCTTGGCGAAGGGGAAGGCGCTGAACATGTAATCCAGTGGTGGCCCGCAGGATGGCACCTGGTCTGCGGGTAGTGACTGTATCCACAGATGCCTGCCGGAAACGGCGATGCCAAACGCTGCACTAACCAGTGCTCCCGCCGCATACCACCAGCGCACTATTCCGCGCGGCGCATGCAGCGCGCCGAGCAGAAAAAAAAGTCCCATGACGATAAATGCCGCACGCTGAAAAATGCACAGCGGGCAAGGGATCAGGTTCCAGTGGCTCTCGGCAAACAACGCAAAGCCCAGCAGCCCGCCGCAAATCAGAAAACCGACGAAGAAAAAAAGGCGGAACGATGGTCGAAATGGTTTCATCGGAAATTGCTGCGTTGCGGAACAATGACATTACCGCTTCCATGCGCCGCTGTCAGCAGTGTCAGAGCCTGCGTAACAAAATATTGCATTTCTGCCGCCTCTAAACGCAAAAACCCGGCAGGTTACCCGGCCAGGTTTCTGGTTATAGACGTCTGGACGCCTAATGGTTCACGCGGGTCAAGCCAGCCCTTCGGGCCAAGCTTTTTACTCTGCGTCGACCGCTTCGACCTGCGGACGACCAACCAGCTCCACGTACGCCATCGGCGCATTGTCACCAACGCGATACCCGCACTTGAGGATCCGCAGGTAGCCACCGGCACGCTCGAGGTAACGCGGGCCCAGCTCGACGAACAACTTGCCTACAGCTTCCTTGTCCCGCGTACGAGCGAAGGCGAGCCGACGATTTGCAACACTGTCGATCTTGGCCAGCGTGATCAGCGGCTCGGCTACACGACGAAGTTCCTTCGCCTTGGGCAGGGTCGTGCGGATCAACTCATGCTTCA
>JALYXN010000296.1 GCA_030947085.1 Pseudomonadota bacterium
GGGTTTGCCCGAAGAGCTACTGAAGTCGCGACGCGAGGCGCTGATCAAGACACTGGACATGGACGACATTGCCGACCGCCGCGCCGAGGGCTTTTCGCAAGGTCAGCGGGTGAAGACGGCGATCGCCCGCGCCCTGATTCACGATCCGCGCAACGTGATCCTCGACGAGCCGACCAATGGCCTCGACGTGATGGCGACGCGCGCGCTGCGCCAGTTCATGACAAAGCTGAAAGCCGAGGGCCGCTGCGTGCTCTTTTCCAGCCACATCATGCAGGAGGTGGGGGCGCTGTGTGATCGCGTGGTGGTGATTGCGCGCGGCCGGGTGGTGGCGGACGAGTCACCGGACGCCCTGCGCGAGCAGACCGGCGAAGCCAATCTCGAAGATGCGTTCGTGAAAATCATCGGCAGCGAAGAGGGACTAGCCGCATGAGCAAGCTCACCGCAAAACCCCGTCGCCGCAGCGCGTTTCTAACTGTGTTCCTGAAGGAGGTGCGGGAGAACCTGCGCGACCGGCGCACGTTGATGAGCGCGTTCCTCACCGGCCCGCTGCTGGGACCGGTCATTTTTATACTGCTGATCAACGTCACTCTCAATCGCGAGCTCGACAAGGCGGAGAAGCCGCTGCCGGTTCCGGTGATCGGTGCGCAGTACGCGCCGAACCTGCTCGATGCGCTGCGCGAAGGCGGTGTGGTGATCGACCCGGCCGTGGCCGACCCGGAAAAGACCGTGCACGAGCAGGATGCCGATGTGGTGCTACGGATCGCGCCCGATTACGGCAAGGCGTGGCGCCAGGGCGAGCCTGGGCAGGTCGAGCTTTTCTACGACTCGTCCCGGCGCGATACCAACACCTCGGTCGAGCGCGTCAGTCAGCTGGTCGAAACCTACGCCCGGCAGCAAGGTGCGATGCGGCTGGTGGCGCGCGGGCTATCACCCAATGCGGCCTGGCCGCTGAAGGTGGCCAGGCGCGATCAGGCCACGCCGCAGTCGCGAGCGGTGCTGATGTTTGCGATGTTGCCGTACTTCTTCGTCATCACCATCTTCATGGGCGGCATGTATCTGGCGATCGATCTCACCGCTGGCGAACGTGAGCGGCAGTCGCTGGAACCGTTGTTCGCCAATCCGGTATCGCGCTGGAAAATCCTGTGCGGCAAACTGGCGGCGATCTGCACCTTCTCGATCGCCAGCCTGCTGATCACGCTGGTGGCCTTCGCTGTGGTCGGCCAGTTCATCCCCACCGAGAAGATCGGCATGGAGCTCGACCTGGGCATTCACTTCGGTGCCAGCGTGCTGCTGCTGATGTTGCCGCTGGTACTGCTGCTGTCTGCGCTGCAGTCGATGGTGGCCGCGTTCGCCAAGAGCTACCGCGAAGCGCAGACCTACATTTCGCTGCTGATGCTGGTCCCGATCATCCCTAGCGCCGTGCTGTCGTTCATGCCGATCAAGGCACAGGCGTGGATGTATGCGGTGCCGCTGCTGGGCCAGAACCTCGGCATCATGCAGCTGCTGCGCGGCGACGGCGTCAGTGTCGAACAGTTTGGGCTATGTTTCGTTGGCACGCTGGTGGCCGCGGTGGTGGCGGTGATGATCACCGCGCAGTTGTATCGTTCGGAGAAGCTGGCGATCTCGGTCTGAGCCATGGCTCGGCCTCGCTGCTTTTTGGTCTGTTGGCAAAGACTGGAGGGTGAGGCTGGCTTGAAGAGCGACCCCACCCCAACCCTCCCCTGCCTTGCAGGGGAGGGGGCAAGGGCGTAGTGCAGTTCACCTTTCCTACTCGCGGGGCGCGTAGTGCTGTTGCCCCTCCCCCCGCTGGCAGGGGTAGGCTGGGAGGGGGTTGCTCTTGATTCTGTGGCGGGGAAAGGCGGCCCGCGAGACGTGCCTTCAACCCGGCGGTGCGGTCAGCTCTCTGGCATTGAGGTAGCCGTCCCGATTGCGGTCTAGTTTGTGAAATTGCTGCCGCAGATTGCCCTGGAAGCTGCTTAGCGAAACTGCCCGGCCACGACCGCCAGGGAGTTCGTCGGGTGTCAGCACGCCGTTGCCATCCGCGTCCATGCGGCGAAAGCTGCGGCTCATGTAGTTGAGGTATTCCGCCTCGCTGACCCGGCCGTCACCGTTGCTGTCAAATTGCTGCAGGTACTTCTGGCGCGAGTCCTGCGCCTGGACGACTGGTGCCAGCAACACCAGCAGAACCACCATCGTGCCAGCGAAGCGCATGCTCAGCGGGCGCTGCCGTGGATGCCGATGAATTGCAGAAATTCCGCCCGGGTGCGCGCGTCCTCACGAAAGCTGCCCAGCATCTGGCTGGTAATCATCGACACGCCACGCTTGTGCACGCCGCGGGTGGTCATGCATTGGTGGCTGGCGTCGATCACCACCGCCACGCCGGCCGGGTTCAGGGTTTCCTGGATGCACTGGGCAATTTCCGCGGTGAGCTTCTCCTGTACCTGAAAACGGCGGGCGAAACCGTCGACCACACGCGCCAGCTTGCTGATGCCGACCACCCGATTGGTCGGCATGTAGCCGACGTGGGCACGGCCAATGATCGGTGCCATGTGATGTTCGCAATGGCTTTCGAACTGGATATCGCGCAACACCACCATCTCGTCGTAGCCGGCCACTTCCTTGAACGTCCGACGCAGGTAGTCGCCCGGGTCCGACTCGTAGCCGGAAAACCAGTCGCGATACGCCTTGACCACCCGCTTGGGCGTTTCCAGCAGGCCTTCGCGCGCCGGATCCTCGCCCGCCCAGCGCAGCAGCAC
>JALYXN010000307.1 GCA_030947085.1 Pseudomonadota bacterium
GGCGAGCCGCTCTGGTCGCTGTCGCGAAAAAATCGCAGTGCGGCCAGACTCAGCGCCACGGCGTCGGCGCGCGACATCCATCCACGTTCGACCGCCAGCGGATAGGCCGACAACGCGAACCCGACCACGGCGATGCTGACCGGGGAATTTTCCCGTGACGTATCGGGTATCAGTCCGTTGTGTGGACTTACCGTCTTTGAAAAGTATTCGAAAGAGGCCCGTTGCAGACGCTCCAGCAGGGCCTCGTCGTCCAGCGTGCACAACGCGCTGATGGGGGATTTGTTGTGGGATGTACCGATAGCGGTGGACATGGGTTGGGGAATGTTGTTCCTTGAATGTTCGATCACGTCAGACCCATCGACGACAATGGCGGCTGGCGGTTACACGGAAGCCCGCTGCCACGCAAGTTCATTTGCACGCGGCGTTGCAGGGTTCCGCACGTCGGTCAGACTAGCGCGAAACCCGCATGAGCCTCGTATACAGTCACCTGACTGGTTGCCTCGCGCGGCTAGCGCGTGCCTGCTTCACGCAACTTTAGCCTGTACCGGTCGAAGCTTGCAGTCTTGTCGCGCTCAGTTCTGGAGCGCAGCGCACGCAGGAGTTCTCCGCCCCGATGCCTCGACCAACCACCTCTCCGCCCAGCCCGCGATCGATGCAGCTGCTATCCAACGCTCGCTACACGGTGATGCTCGACGCCGACGGCGCGGGCTTCAGTCAATGGAACAATCTTGCGGTGACGCGCTGGCGCGAAGCGGCGACGAGCGAGGGCTGGGGTGTGCATCTGTTGTTGCGCGACGAGGAGAGCGGGGAAAGCTGGCCGGCAGGGCGCTCCCTGGCACCCGAAACGTCTGCCCCGGGCGCCGGAATCGAAGCGGGGTGTATCCGCTTCAGCAGTGATCACGACGATATATGCAGCGAGCTCGATGTTGCCGTCGCGCCCGATGCCGACATCGAGCTGCGTCGCCTGGTCATCCACAATCGCGGCGACCGCACCCGGCAGCTTTCGCTGACCAGTTATGCCGAGCTGGTGCTCGGACCCATCGGCGGCGACAACGCCCACCCCGCCTTTTCCAAGATGTTCGTGCAGACCGACTGGGATGCGGAACAACACCTGTTGCTGGGCACCCGGCGCCGGCGCAGTGATGACGAAGCCACCGTGTGGGCCGCGCAGGCACTTCGGGTACAGGGCCAGCCGGACACGACGCCCGACTACGAAACTGACCGGGCGCGCTTTATTGGCCGCACGCACACTCTGCGCACGGCGGCGGCCATGACAGCTGGCAGCCGGTTGTCGGGGACCGTGGGCTGCGTGCTTGATCCGGTGTTCGCCCAGCGCTTGAGCGTCGAGATTGCCGCCGGCGACAGCACCACGCTGCTGCTGTGGACGCAGCTTTCCGACAGCCGTGATGGGGCACTGGCGTTGGCGAAACGCATCGACGCCCCCGACGCTGCCGAGGTCTTGATGGCGGCGGCGAAGAAGTACGCCGCGGCGGCGCGCCAGCGGTACGCCATCGATGACACGCGCGCCACGCGCTTCGCTCACTGGCTGGCCGGCCTGCTTGGCAACGATCCCAGCCAGCGTGCTGCAGCGGAGGAAATCGCCAGGGGCGCCGGCGGTCCTCCGACACTGTGGTCCAGGGGCATTTCCGGTGATCGCCCGATCCTGCTGGTGGCAATGGCCAGCGCGGCCGATCTGGCGCTCGCCGAGGACGCCATGCTGGCGCAGGCATGCTGGCGCGAACAGCGCGTGGCGGTCGACGTGGTGTTGCTCAACCGTGCTGGCGATGCGCTGGCCGGGGCGATCGATCCACTGGTGGATTCGCAGCAGGCGAGGTTGAAAGACGACGATTCATTACCGAAAGCCGAACTGTTTTCATTGCGCGACGATGCGATCGATGCGCCGTTTCGCGCCGGGCTGATGACGGTTGCCAGGGTGCTGTTGGGCACGAATGCGACCGCGAGCCCAGAACCCACAGCCAGCGAAAGCGACCACGAGATCCCGCCGGCCATTCGCGCCAGCACCACCGCAAAACCCGACGTGTCCGCCACGGAGAAGCTGGAATTCGCCAACGGCCTGGGCGGCTTCTGCGACCACGGGCGGGCGTATCGGATCGAACTTGAGGACGATCGGCATACGCCGGCGCCGTGGGTGAACGTGATCGCCAACGCCCAGTTCGGTTTCATGGTGTCCGCCGAAGGTGGCGGCTACACGTGGTCGATCAACAGCCAGCAGAACCCGATCACGCCGTGGCCGAACGATCCGGTCAGTGACACGCCGCATGAGGTTCTCTACCTGCGTGACGAGGACAGCGGCGCACTGTGGAGCGCCACGCCGCTGCCGATCCGCGTGCCCGGCGTCAGCTACGCCGTCACCCACGGCAAGGGCTGGAGCCGCTTCGCGCACGCAGCACACGACATCGCGGTCGAGCTGACCCAATGCGTGCCGACCATCGGTGCGATCAAGCTGTCGCGGCTGCGGTTGACCAATCGCACTGCCGGCACGCGGCGTCTGTCGATCACGGCTTACGTCGAATGGGCGCTCGGTCCCAACGGCGGCACGCCGGCTCCCTACGTGGTCACTCACCGCGACGCGACCACCGGCGCCGTGTTCGCGCAGAACCGCTGGCGCGCCGACTACAGCGAGCGGGTGGCATTCGCGGATCTGGGTGGGCAACAGCATTCGATCAGCGGCGACCGCAGCCATTTTCTAGGCGCGGGCGGCAACCTAAGCGATCCGGCAGCCTTGCACGGTGACGCTCCCTTGTCGGGCCGACTCGGCGCCGGGCTTGATCCCTGCGCCGCGTTGCAGACGCGGGTCGAACTGCCACCCAATACCGAGATCGAGCTCGTGTTCCTGCTCGGCGACGCCGCCAGCGTGGAAGAGGCCCAGTCGCTGATCGGGACGTATCGCGGCGTCGACCTCGATACGGTGCTGGATGACATCGGCCATCAGTGGAACGGCTTGCTCGACACCGTGCAGGTGCACACGCCCGACCGCGCCATGGACATCATGCTCAACGACTGGCTGGCGTATCAGGTGCTGGCCTGCCGGGTGTGGGCGCGCACCGCGTATTACCAGTCCAGCGGGGCGTTCGGTTATCGCGATCAATTGCAGGATGTGATGGCTCTGTGCGTCAGCCGACCGGACCTGGCGCGCGAACATCTGCTGCGCGCGGCCGGTCGCCAGTTCGCCGAAGGCGACGTGCAGCACTGGTGGTTGCCGCCCACCGGCGCCGGCATCCGCACGCGCATACGCGACGATCGCGTATGGCTGCCCCATGTCGCCATGCATTACGTCCAGGTCACCGGGGATGTGGACTTGCTCGATTCCATGTTGCCGTTTCTGGACGGCGCTTCCATCGCTGACGGTGCCAATGACGCGTTCTTTCAGCCGTCCATTTCCGAGCAGTCGGTGTCGCTGTACGAACACTGCGCCTTGGCGCTGGATACCAGCCTGACCCACGGCGAACACGGGCTGCCGCTGATCGGTACCGGCGACTGGAACGACGGCATGAACAAGGTCGGCGAAAAGGGACGCGGCGAGAGCAGCTGGCTGGGCTGGTTTCTGCTTGCCACTCTGGACAGCTTTCTACCGCTGGCCCAGCAACGCGGCGACACCGCGCGCGTCGACCGCTGGCGCGACTACGTCGCCCCCTTGCGCGATGCGCTGGAAGACGCGTGGGACGGCGAGTGGTACCGCCGCGGTTACTACGACGACGGCGCACCACTGGGCTCCAAACAAAGCGAGGACTGCCAGATCGACACCATCGCGCAGTCCTGGAGCGTGATCGCCCATGCCAGTGACCCGGAGCACGCGGCGCAGGCAATGGCGTCGGTCGATCGCAAACTGGTCGACCATGACCACGGCATCGCGCGTCTGTTCACCCCGCCCTTCGATCAGGACGGCAAGGAAGACCCCGGCTACATCAAGGGTTATCCGCCGGGTGTGCGCGAGAACGGTGGCCAGTACACGCACGGCGCGATCTGGTCGGTATTCGCATGGGCCGGGCTCGGCGACGGTGAACGCGCCAGCGAGCTGTTCGGCCTGCTCAACCCGATCCACCACAGCGACAGTGCCGACGCGGTCGAACGCTACAAAGTCGAGCCGTACGTGGTCAGCGCCGATGTGTATTCAGTCGACCCGCATGTCGGCCGGGGCGGCTGGACCTGGTATACCGGCTCCGCCGCCTGGCTGTACCGCGCCGGGCTGGAAGCCATTCTCGGCTTCACCTTGCGCGGTGACACGCTGCGCATCGAGCCGTGCATTCCCAAGGCCTGGCCAGGCTTCGAACTCACCTACCGGCATCACGGCAAGCAGCACGTATCCCGCTACGAGATCAGCGTCAAGAATCCGGTCAAGAACGGCGGCGGTGTGGTCGGACTGGAACTGGATGGCAAGACCCTGCCCGCGCAAGAAGCCGTAGCCCTGATCGACGACGGAAAGACGCACCGGCTGCACGTGCTGCTCGGTTGAGCTCCCAAGTTCTTGTAGGAGCGGCTTTGAAGTGGCCGGGTATTTCCGGACCACCGGATAGGA
>JALYXN010000361.1 GCA_030947085.1 Pseudomonadota bacterium
CTCTTGGTGTTAACCGAGCACAACAAGAGCATCGCGGCTGAAGCCGCTCCCACAATGCATCCCTGTTCAACCTTGCTGATACTTATCGGGTGCGGGATTGAGGTGGCCGCAGGCGTCGCAGGTGCGGGCTTCGATCGAGCCGTAGAAGCGATCGAAGACGGGCGGGAAATCGTTCTCGATGCTGTCCAGCACGAAGTGTTCCTCGAACAGTTTGTGATTGCAGCGCTCGCAGAACCAGAGCAGGCCATCCTGCTCGTGCGGTAGGCGGCGTCGTTCGATCACCAGTCCGATCGACTCGGGCATGCGTTGTGGTGAATGCGGCACGCGCGGCGGCAGGTAGAACATCTCGCCAGCGCGGATCGGGATGTCGCGCGCCTGGCCCTCGTCCTGCACCTTGAGCACCATCTCGCCTTCGATCTGGTAGAAAAATTCCGGACCTTCGTCGAGGTGGTAATCGGTGCGCGCGTTTGGACCACCGACGATCATGATGATGAAGTCGCCATCGACAATGCATTTGTTGCCGACCGGCGGTTTTAGCAGATGACGGTGTTCGTCGATCCAGCGATGAAGGTCGAGCGGTGCCAGCAGGCTCATGCGCGTTGCTCACGGAAAACAGGAGAGCACCATAGCGCTGCGGCGACTACAAAAAAAGCCGCCCCGGCGCGGAGGCCGGGGCGGCTGGAGTGTTTCAGGAAACGCGTGCGGTTACGGCATCAGCACCTTGTCGATCACGAAGATCACGCCGTTGGACTGGTTCACGTCGGCGATGGTGATATTGGCCACGTTGCCCTTGTCGTCGGTCACCGTCCACTGGCTGCCGCTCTTGCCGATGGTGATTGAATCCCCTTCAACGGTCTTGAGCATCGCTTTGCCACCACCTGCCTTCACCGCCTTGGCCAGATCGTGCGAGCTCATCTTGCCCGGCACCACATGGTAGGTGAGGATCTTGGTCAGGGTGGCCTTGTTTTCCGGCTTCAGCAGGTTGTCGACGGTGCCGGCAGGCAACGCGGCAAAGGCTTCGTTGGTCGGCGCAAACACGGTGAACGGACCCGCGCCCGACAGCGTGTCGACCAGGCCGGCGGCCTTGACGGCGGCTACGAGCGTGGTGTGATCCTTCGAGTTCACCGCGTTCTGGATGATGTTCTTGGACGGATACATGGCAGCACCGCCGACCATCACGGTCTTATGCGAACTCATCGAATCCATCTGGCCGGCCATCGCCATCGGAACGATGGCGGCAGTGGCCAGGGCCATCGACAGAGCGATGGCGAGCGTACGCATGCTGGTGTGAATCTTCATAAGCTGTTCTCCAAACTATCCCGCTCCGCGGATTGGAAGCGGGTGGAGATACGGCCGCAGTGAGCAACCGGATGCACCAGGTCATGCGATCGCTCAGCCGAATGAAGGCGAAGAACGCACAAGCGCCTTCAGTGCAAGACGGCTGGCCTCGTGCTCAGACCTCGAGCGTGGCGAGGTCGCCTTTTTCTTCCAGCCAGGCCTTGCGATCACTGGCGCGCTTCTTGGCCAGCAGCATGTCCATCAGCTTGGCGGTGCCGTCCTCGTCGCTGATCGTGAGTTGCACCAGTCGGCGCGTGTCCGGATGGATGGTCGACTCGCGCAGCTGTGGAGGGTTCATCTCGCCCAGACCCTTGAAGCGGGTCGTGTTGATGGCGCCCTTCATTTTCTCGCGCTCGATCCGCTGCAGCATCGCTTGCTTCTCTCCTTCGTCCAGGCAATAGAAAACCTGCTTGCCCACGTCGACGCGGAACAGCGGCGGCATCGCGACAAACACATGGCCTTCGCGCACCAGCTTGGGGAAATGCCGCAAGAACAGAGCCGCCAGCAAAGTGGCGATGTGCAGGCCGTCGGAATCGGCGTCGGCCAGGATGATGACCTTGCCGTAGCGCAATCCGGACAGATCGTCCTTGCCGGGATCACAACCGATGGCGATGGCCAGGTTGTGCACTTCCTCGGAGGCGAGCACCGAGGTGGATTCCACTTCCCAGGTATTGAGGATCTTGCCGCGCAGCGGCAGGATCGCCTGAAAGTCCTTGTCGCGGGCCTGTTTGGCGCTGCCACCGGCGGAGTCGCCCTCGACCAGGAACAGCTCGGTGCGGGAGAGATCGGTGGCGGTGCAATCGGCCAGTTTGCCGGGTAGCGCCGGGCCCTGGGTGATCTTCTTGCGCACGATCTGCTTGGCGGCTTTCAGGCGCGCGCTGGCGCGTTCGATCGCCAGCTGCGCAATGCGTTCGCCGGTGCCGGTGTTCTGATTGAGCCACAGGCTGAAGGCGTCGTGGATGACGTTCTCCACCATGCCTGCGGTCTGGCGCGAGGAGAGTCGTTCCTTGGTCTGGCCCGCGAATTGCGGATCCTGCAAACGCACCGACAACACAAAAGCTAACCGTTCCCACACATCTTCGGGCGCGAGCTTGACGCCACGCGGCAACAGATTGCGGATGTCGCAGAATTCGCGGATCGCCGTGGTCAGGCCGGTGCGCAACCCGTTGACGTGGGTGCCG
>JALYXN010000375.1 GCA_030947085.1 Pseudomonadota bacterium
GCGAGCGCGTGCTCACCATCAACACCACCGCCTCCGGCGGCAACGCCTCGCTGCTGACCATCGGCGAGTAAAGGCAACAGCGTGCTTCTGTTGCCAGCGCAGCGGGAGCACGATCGTCGGTTTGCAGGGCCGCCGCGCCGGTCGACGCTGAGCAAGCGCGGCTGAGCAAGCGCGCCTTCGCCTACCCACGCGCCGGTTCACGCGCCTGTCCATGCAACAGGTGATTGCCATGCTGCCCAAACCAGGGCGGCACAAGTCTATGCTGCAGGCTTTGGCGCGAGTACTCCGGCATGACCGATTCCGCAACCGAACTCACCGATCGCCTGCAGCGGATGCGTGCGGCGCAGCGTGCGCAACCGATGCCGGATTGGGCCACCCGGGCAGCGCGCTTGCGCACGCTCAAGATCATGCTACGCGCCAACCGCGCCCACATCAGCGCCGCGATCAGCGCTGATTTTGGCTGCCGTCCCGTTGAGGAAACCGATCTGCTGGAGTTCTTTCCCAGTCTCTCGGCGATCCGCCACGCGTTGTCGAAGGGGCGGCGCTGGATGAAGCCGCAGCGTCGCCTGGCCGATTTGCTGTTCCTGCCCGGGCATACCGAATTGCGGCCTCAGCCGCTGGGCGTGATCGGCATCATCGTGCCGTGGAATTATCCGTTGTACCTGGCCGTCGGTCCCCTGGTCGATGCGCTGGTCGCGGGCAATCGGGCGATGGTGAAAATGAGTGAATTCACGCCGCGCTTCTCGGCGCTGTTTGCCGAACTGGTCGGACAGCACTTCAAGCCTGACGAAATCACCGTGATCAACGGTGATGCCGAGGTGGCGCAGGCATTTTCGGCGCTGCCGTTCGACCATCTGCTGTTCACCGGTTCGACCGCGGTCGGCCGCCACGTGATGCGGGCCGCTTCGGCCAACCTCACGCCGGTCACGCTCGAACTGGGTGGCAAATCGCCAGTCATCATCGGCCCCGGCGCACGCTTTGCGCATGCGGTGGAACGCATCGTGTTCGGCAAGCTGGTCAATGCCGGGCAGACCTGCATCGCGCCCGATTACGTGCTGCTGCCGCGGGCGCGGGTCGATGAATTCATCGCCGCCGCTGGCGCCTGCGTCAGCACGATGTACCCGCAGCTGGCGCAGAGCGGGCAATACGCCAGCATCGTTTCCGATCGCCAGTACCAGCGTCTGGTTGCCTTGCGTGATGGTGCCGCGGCGAGCGGTGCACAGGTGCATGCGCTCGGAAACGCCACCGAGGATGCCGGGCGGCGCCTCTTGCCGCCGCAACTGATCAACTACGTCAGCGACAGCATGAGTCTGATGCAGGAAGAGATCTTCGGACCGCTGTTGCCGTTGGTGCCGTACGACTCGCTCGACGAAGCCATTGAATACATCAGCGCGCATCCGCACCCCCTCGCGCTCTACCTGTTCGAGGAAGACGGCTCGCTGATCGACAAGGTGCTGGCACAAACCACCGCCGGCGGCGTCAGCGTCAACGACACCCTGTACCACATCGCACAGCACAACCTGCCCTTCGGCGGTGTCGGCGCATCCGGCATGGGCGGTTATCACGGCGAGGCCGGTTTCAGGACCTTCACCCATATGAAGCCGGTGTTCCGCCAGGCACGCTTCAACGGCGTCGGCATGCTCAACCCGCCTTACGGCGCCCGCTTCAACCGCATGCTGGAGATCATCTTGAAGCGCGGTTGAACCGGCACCGGCAAAGCGGCCCGGGTTTGGCGTGCTGCTGTTACGCTCAGTGCGATGTCGGGAGCGGATCCCGGCCGCTCACTCCCTCAGGTACCGCCATGCAGTGTTTCGTCTACGCCAGCCTTCGCAAGGTCGACTCCTATCTCTGGCTGGCGCAACGCGACGCATTCGACGTACTTCCCGAATCGCTGATCCTGATGCTGGGCGAGTTGCGCTTCGTGATGGAAGTGCAACTGGACGAACATCGCAAGCTGCCGTTCGAAGACACCCGGCAGGTGCTCGAGCATCTGCGCACGCAGCGCTGGCACCTGCAGTTGCCCCCGCAGGAAACGTTGGCGACCGCCAACCATCTTCCGTATACACACTCCCCGCGCGACAACCGGGACGATCGTGGCGACGACTGACGTCGCTAGCCAGTGCCTCCTGGGCCGGATCCTCCCAGGCCGAATCCTCTTGGGCCGGATCCTCTTAGGCCGGATCCTCTTGGGCCGGATCCTATTGGGCCGGATCCTCTTAGGCATTAACACTTGGTTACCGTCTGCACATTCAACGATTTCTATACTGTTGCCATGACCCAGCCCAAATTGCGTCGCCGTTCCCCTCTCTTGCACAAGCTCGCCTGGTTCGTTCCAGGGCTGCTGGCGGTCGCGTTCGCCGGCCTTGCCTCGCATCCGCTGACGCTGATCCCGCTGTTGCTGGCCAATGCGCTGACCATGGCGGCGGTGTGTCACGCGATCGGTTTTGATCCCGAACCGCACTTCGGTCGCACCGTGCTGCGTCGCGGCGCCGCGCATCTGGTGATGTTCACCGGCTACACCGTATTGGTGTTCTTGCTGGTGGCGTGGCCGATGATGCAGCTGACCCGCGCACCGAGCCTCGGCGCCGCGCTGGTTCTCGCCGCTTTCCTGGTGCTGGCGCTTGCGAGTTTGTGGCGACTGTGGCCGGCGTTCGGCCTGGTGTTTGTCTGGGATGACGCGTATCCGCCGCAGCGCGACGGCTCGTGGATATTTACCGCCACCCTGCGCAGCATCGCTTTCGGTCGGCATCTGTCGCGCGAAGAGCGCTTTTTCAGCCACTTCCTGCCTGCGTCGCTGGCCTTGCTGATACTCGCCTTTGGCGCCATTGCGCTGACCGGTCTGTACGGCGTGCTGCCGTCCGAGTTGCGTATTGCCGCGCTGGCGATTTATGGCGTGGTGCTGCTACCGCTGGGTTGCCTGATCATTGCCAACCGCACCTTGCGCGCCCTGCTGTTTGAGAGTCCTCCACCGCGCCGCCGAGGCGATAGCAAGCGGGTTATTAATTCCCCGCCGCGGCCGGTGTTGAATGAGCAGGAGCGTACCCCCGGCACGCCGGAACAAGCGCAAGCGCTGTTGTTCGCCACTCGCGAAGGCGATATCGAGCGGGCGCTGGCCCTGGTCGAGGCGGGTGCCGATCCCGACACGGCGCCCGACCCGGACGAGCGCGACCAGCGCCCGGTGCTGATGCTGGCGGCGCTGCTCCCGGACACCCGCTTGCTGCGCAGCCTGATCGCCAGGGGCGCCGATGTGAACCAAACCAGCGGTGGCCTTTCACCGCTGCTAGCCGCTACCCGCGATAGCTGGCACGGCCGCGCCGAGGCCGTGATGACCCTGCTTGCCAACGGCGCCAGTCCGCTGGCGACCGATGCCGAGGGCAATACTGCCTTGCACGGCGCCGTGATGAGCGCCGAACCCGGCGTCGCCGCGATGCTGCTGGATGCCGCCGCACCGATCAACGCACTCAATCAGGCCGGCATCAGCCCGCTGGCTGCCGCCTGCCGCGCGGCCAACTGGACGCAGGCGAAATTTCTGCTCGACCATGGAGCCAAGCCGACCCTGCCGGATAGCGAACCGGCTCTGGTCGCCGCGGCCGGCATTGCCGACGACGACGACGCCGGGGTGAAGTTGTTGCTCAAGCATCGCGCTGGCGTCAATGCGGTCGATACGCGTCACCGTCATGCGCTGCTCGCCGCGGCCAGCGAAGGCCACGAAAAAATGGCCCGTACGTTGTGCGCGGCCGGCGCCGAGGTCAATCTGGCCGACCACAACGGCAGCACGGCCCTGATGGAAGCAGCGCGCTCCGGCGCGGTCGGCATCGTGCACTTGCTGGCCGAATCCAAGCCGGACGTACGCCTTCGCGACCACCACGGACGCGATGCACTGACCCTCGCCTGCCAGTCGCCGCACGCGCGCGCAGAAACGGTGCAGGCCCTGCTGGCGCTGGGCGCCGAGCCAAAAACCGTCGGCAGCGACGGACGCAGCGCGCTGGATCATGCCGCGACCGCGGGCCGCTGGGATCTGGTGGCTCTGCTCGATCCGGATACACCCCTGCCAGCCAGCCTCAGCCAGGAGCTTTTGGCCGAAGGCAGTGACACCCCGGAACATCTGCTCGACGGCCTGCGCTTTGGTCATTGGGCACTGGTCTCAAGCTTTTCCGGACGCGTGCTCGA
>JALYXN010000378.1 GCA_030947085.1 Pseudomonadota bacterium
ATGAATTATTTCCGCTTCGTCGCGCAGGACGTGCGCACGCATCTGGCGCGGCTGGGTGTGCGAAGCCTGGGCGAACTGGTCGGCCGGACCGATCTACTCAGTCAGATGGAAGGCACCACTATTGTGCAGCGCGAACTCGATTTGTCGCGTCTGATCGCCAGTGATGGCCTGGGCGCCGATGTGGATACGGCCTGCACCTTCGCGCGCAATCCGATGCGCGACGAGGCGGTGCTGGCTACGCGCATTTCCGCCGACGCCGCGGCGCTGGTCGAGCTCGGCAGCGGTGGCAACTTCCGCTACGCGATCACCAACATCGACCGTGCCATCGGGGCACGCCTGTCCGGTGATGTGGCGCGTCGCTGGGGTGATCACGGCATGATCAAGCCGATTACCCTGCAACTCGACGGTGCCGCGGGTCAGAGCCTGGGCGCGTGGAACACCGGCGGTGTGCATATCGATCTGACCGGCGAAGCGAACGATGGCGTCGGCAAGGGCATGACCGGCGGACGCCTGATCGTGCGCTCGCCCGCGGAGTCGCCGTTCGCCAGTCAGGACGCATCGATCATCGGCAACACCTGCCTGTATGGCGCCACCGGTGGCGAGCTGTTCGCTGCCGGCCGTGCCGGTGAACGCTTCGGCGTACGCAATTCCGGCGCGCTGGCGGTGATCGAGGGCGCCGGCGACCACTGCTGCGAATACATGACCGGCGGCGTGGTGGCCGTGCTCGGCGCGTGCGGGCTCAACTTCGGCGCGGGCATGACGGGCGGCTTCGCCTATGTGCTGGATCTCGATCGCAGTTTCGTCGATTGCTACAACCATGAGCTGGTCGACATCGTGCGCATCTCGCCGGAGGGCATGGAGCATTACATGCAGCA
This sequence comes from Pseudomonadota bacterium, assembly GCA_030947085.1. Lineage (GTDB taxonomy): Bacteria > Pseudomonadota > Gammaproteobacteria > Xanthomonadales > Rhodanobacteraceae > Rhodanobacter. The sequence goes on from JALYXN010000378.1 coordinate 876, forward strand.
TCTGCGCGGCCTGATCAGCCGCCACGTGGAATTGACCGGCAGCGCCTGGGGCAGTTCCCTGCTGAACGACTTCCGTGGCCTGCTGCAACGTTTCTGGCTGGTCAAGCCCAAAGCAGCGAGCCTCGCCGCCCTGGCGGACGAACTACGGAGAGCGGCGTGAGCGGGGCGAGAGGTGAGGGGCGAGTGGCGAGGGAGCGAAAGCCGACCTTGATGGCGTTCCCTGGACAGCGGCACCGCCTCTGTGTCGATCGATGCGCCCTCGCTACTCGCTACTCGTCCCTACATCTGCATCTCTTTACCCTTCGGGGAGTGTCATGAGCGACAAACTGTTCCGCTTCCTCGATCTCCCCCGACAGCCGCCGAAAGCGGTGCCGGTGGCGATCCGCGTGCTCGGCTACGGCGAAATCAGCGGCGATTTCACCGCGGCCGGCGCGGTCGGCCAGGCCGAACGTTGCATCGACTGCGGCAATCCGTATTGCGAAAACGCCTGCCCGGTACACAACTACATTCCCGACTGGCTGAAGCTGGTGCAGGACGGGCGCCTGTTCGATGCCGCCACGTTGATGCACGAAACCAATCCACTGCCGGAAATCTGCGGCCGGGTGTGTCCGCAGGATCGGCTGTGCGAGGGCGCGTGCACGCTGCAGCAAGGCGACTTCGGCGCGGTCACCATCGGCAGCATCGAACGCTCGATCACCGACGAGGCATTCCGCCAGGGCTGGCGGCCGGATCTCTCCGGCGTGGTCGAGACCGGCCAACGCGTGGCCGTGGTGGGTGCTGGCCCGGCCGGTCTTTCCTGTGCCGATCGCCTGCGCCGCGCGGGCATTGCGGCCGATGTTTTTGATCGCCAGAGTGAAATCGGCGGTTTGCTGACATTCGGTATTCCTCCGTTCAAGCTCGACAAATCGGTGGTGCGAGTTCGCCGCGAGGTGCTCGAAGGCATGGGTGTCCGTTTCCATCTGGGGGTGGAGATCGGTCGCGACATCACGTTCGAAACCCTGCTGGAAGATTACGACGCGGTCTTCATCGGTACCGGTGCCTACACCTTCGTTGACGGTCAGCTGCCCGGACGCGAGTTCGATGGCGTGCACGATGCGCTGCCGTTCCTGATCGCCAATGCCAATCGGCTGATCGACGATCAGCCGGTGCCCGCAGCGCTCGATCTCAACGGCAAGCATGTAGTAGTGCTGGGTGGCGGCGACACCGGCATGGACTGCAATCGCACCGCGATTCGACTGGGCGCGGCGTCGGTCACCTGCGTGTATCGGCGTGACGAGATCAGCATGCCCGGCTCACGCCGCGAGGTGGGTTACAGCCGGGAGGAGGGCGTGAGGTTCCTGTTTCAGCGCCAACCGCTGCAGATCCTCGGCGAAAACGGTCGGGTGACGGGCGTCAGTGTGGTCCGCACCGAGCTGGTCGACAGTGGCGACGGCCGTCCGCGTCCGCACAACGTCGTGGACAGCGAGACCACCTTGCGTGCGGACATGGTGATCCAGGCGTTCGGCTTTCGCGCCAGTCCGCCGGCGTGGTGCGCCGCGCACGGTATCGAGCTGGATACCAGCGGGCGGATTCTTGCAGGCTGCAACAGCAGCCTTCCGTTCCAGACCGGACACCCGCGCGTGTTCGCCGGTGGCGACAACATGCGCGGTGCCGACCTCGTCGTGCGCGCCGTCTATGACGGCCGTGAGGCGGCCGGTTCAATCGCGACTATGCTGCAGCAGCTTCCCGTTGCCGCAGCCGTCCATGCCTGATGCCGTCCATGCCGGATGCCGCAAAGGCGATCGCGCACGACAGGCGGCGTGTGCGTAAACGTCAGCGTGTCGAGCGTAAAGCTGCCATCGCCTGCGATGGCGAAATACTGCCGTATGTCGTCCCGGCTTGCCGATTGCCGACGGCGGATAGCGTCGACATGCGCCGCACTGGTGCGCGGGCGCGCCACCCAGTCGTCGAACTGCAGGTGCAGCTTGCGTGGGTCAGGCTGTCGCGGGCCAAACCGGCAGCCGCAAAGGCCGCGACCCCAGGTCGGCGGCTTGGCTAAGCACGCTACGGGTCACGTAATCCTGCGCGCGCGGGCTG
>JALYXN010000379.1 GCA_030947085.1 Pseudomonadota bacterium
CTGGCTCCCATTCGCATGGGTCGCAAAAGTGGGTTCGGCTTTATTTGTAGCGGTTCGATTTCGCGTTATATAGCGCTGCACTAGCGGCTGAGGTATTTGTCTTACTATTGTCTTGCTAACGTTGGACGCGCAGTTGCCATGGCATCCGCCTGCGTAGGCGTGCTCGCGGATGCAGCCGAATCCTTTAGGAGACAACCCATGAGTCAGCATGATTCGTTCCACGGCAGACGCGATTTTCTGCGTGCATCCGGGGCCTTGGGCCTGGCGGCAATGTTGCCCGGCGCCGCGCGAGCCCATGGCGCCGATGTCGGGCCCGCGTCGCCAAGCGCTGCTGGCGGCTCTTCTGGCGCGCCCTTGGCATCGCGCGCGCCCTTAGCGGCGCAGCCTTTCGGGCGGTTGCCTGCGGGGTCCATCCGGCCCGCGGGTTGGTTGCGTCGGCAACTGGAGATTCAGGCCTCCGGACTGGGCGGACATCTGGACGAAACATGGGCCGACGTTGGTCCCAACAGCGGCTGGCTGGGCGGCACGGGTGAATCCTGGGAGCGGGGTCCGTATTTTCTGGACGGATTGCTGCCGCTGGCCTGGCAACTGGACTCGGCGCCGCTGAAGGCGAAGGCGCAAAAATATATTGATTGGACGCTGGAAAATCCGTGGCCCAATGGCATGTTCGGTCCGCGCAGCAACGATGACTGGTGGCCACGCATGGTCATGCTCAAGGTGCTTACGCAGTACCACGAGCTCACCGGAGATGCGCGAGTGATGCCATTGATGACTAATTATTTCGTCTACCAATTAAGCGCATTGCCGGCACGACCGCTTCGCGACTGGGGCCGCTCGCGCTGGCAGGACGAGTTGCTCTCGGTGCTGTGGCTCTACAACCGCACCGGCGATCCGCGTCTGCTACAGCTCGCCGCGCTGCTGCACCGGCAGGGCTTTGACTGGCAAGGCATGTTCGCCGGTTTCCCGTTCAAGGAGAAGGTCGACGTGGCTGCGCTCAAGGCCAGCGGAGGCGATGAGGTTTTCATGAAAGACCTCGGCCAGCGCGTGCACGGTGTCAACATTGCCATGGCGCTCAAGTCGTCGCCCGTGTGGTCGCTGGTATCAGGCAAGACCCAGGATCGTGACGCCGTGCACCAGCAGCTGGCAATGCTCGACACCTATCACGGCCTGCCGAACGGCATGTTTTCAGCCGACGAGCATCTGGCGGGTCGTAATCCGTCGCAGGGCACCGAACTATGTACGGTGGTCGAAACGATGTTTTCGCTGGAAGTGGCGCTGGCGGTGACGGGGGATCCGGCGTTGGCCGATCGGCTGGAGACGATCGCCTACAACGCGCTTCCGGGTACTTTCACCGACGATATGTGGGCGCACCAGTATGATCAAGAGCCCAATCAGGTGGAATCCAGCCTGCATCGGCGGCCATGGACCAGCAATGGTCCGGAGGCCAACCTGTTCGGACTGGAGCCTAACTTTGGCTGCTGCACCGCCAACTTCCATCAGGGTTGGCCCAAGCTTACCCAGAGCCTCTGGATGGCGACGGCGGACGGCGGCGTGGCGGCAATGGTCTATGCGCCTTGTACCGTGCAGACCGTCGTGAAGGGTATCCCGCTGCGCATCGAGCAAAGCACGGACTACCCGTTTCGTTCGCGCGTGGACATCGTGTTGCATCCGGCGAGGGCTATTTCATTTGCGCTGAAGCTGCGCATCCCCGGCTGGGCCACCGGCTCGACGCTAGCGGTGAATGGCCAGGATCAGCCATCGGAGCGGGGCGGGCATTTTGTGACGCTGGACCGCGAGTGGCAGCCCGGCGACACGATCGCGTTGACCTTGGCGAGTAAGCCGGTGACCGTGTCGGGCTTCAACGATTCGGTCAGCGTGCGCGATGGCGCGCTGGTATTCGCGCTGCCGATCGCTGAATCGTGGATCAAGTGGCGCCAGCGCGGTTTGACCGCGGACTGGCTGGTCTATCCGGCGTCGCGCTGGAACATGGGGCTGCCGGAAAATGCGACTTTTCGCCGAACCGAGCAGCCGGTGGGCCCGGTGCCGTTTTCGCGCCAGCATCCGCCGGTGACGCTCAGCGTGGAAGGGTGCGCCGTAGCCAGCTGGAAGTCAGAAGAGGGCGCTGCCGACCCGGTGCCACGACGGCCGCAGGCCGATGCCAGCGACCCTCCGGTGATGCTCACCTTGATGCCGTATGCGGCGCCCAAGCTTCGCATCACGGCGTTCCCGCTGCTGGCGCCGGACAGCAACGAGCATCCCAAGGATGGGCACGTGGGCTGAAAGTGTCGCCAAGCGGAAATAGGAAATAGAAAGAAGTGCCCAGGATAAGTCGCATTTGTTCGGGCCTCGAATCGCCAAGCACATGCTGCTGCCACGCAGGTCGGGTCGAGCACTCAGCCCGAGCCAGTTGACGCGGACTGCCCCATCAACCTGGCGAACGCGCTGGTGCGGGTGGCCTCTTCCTCCGGTCGCCGGCGTCGATCCAGGATGCGTCACTCAAGCAGCTGGCGGCCCCGAAAGGTCAACTGGACTATCTATCGCCCTTCATCCTGGAGTTTTGCTGGGTGGACAGCTTTCGCACGATCGGTCAGTAGGGGAAGTTTTGATCTTGACTGGGCGAAGAGCACCCCACCCCAGCCCTCCCCTGCTGCGCAGGGGAGGGGGCAAGGCGCGCAGTCACGCGATTGTGACCTTGCCCCCGAGAAACGTATCCCTTGCCGTGTGATTCAATCCACGCAAGGAGAACGACATGACGAAGACAACGCGGGCGCGTTACACGCTCGAATTCAAGCAAGAAGCGGTGCGTCTGGTCGAGGGTGGCCAGAGCCAGGCCTCGGTGGCCAAGACCCTTGGACTGGCTGAGCAGACGCTGTTCAACTGGGTTAAAGCGAGCCGGCAAGGCCAGCTCAAGGGCGCGGACAGCAAGCCGGTGAGCACCGAGCAGATGGAGATTGCCCGTCTGCGTGCCGAGCTGGCCCGGGTGAGGATGGAGCGCGATATCCTGGGAAAAGCGACGGCGTACTTCGCCAAGGGTGCGAAGTGAGGTACGCCTTTATCCAACGTCACCGCCGCGTGTGGCCGATCACGGTGCAGTGCCGGGTGCTGAATGTGAGCGTCAGCGGCTACCACGGACACGTCGCACGCCACGCCAGCGAAGCACCGCGCCGTCATGTGAGTGACGAGACGCTGCTGGTGCACATCAAGGCGGTTCACGCGCAGACGAAGGGTGCTTATGGCCGGCCCCGCATCTGGCGGGCGTTGCGCAACGACGGCGTGCGGGTGGGCAAGCAGCGGTTGCAGCGGTTGATGTGCCAGCACGGTATTCGCGCCAAGGGCACGAAGCGCTTCACGGTCACCACGGACAGCAACCACGATCTGCCGATCGCGCCGAACTTGCTTGATCGCCAGTTCACCGTGACCACGCCGAACAGGGTCTGGGTCGGTGACATCACCGTCATCGCCACCGACGAGGGCTGGCTGTTCCTGGCGGTGGTGATCGATCTGTTTAGCCGTCGGGTCGTGGGCTGGTCGATGCGTGCGGACA
>JALYXN010000304.1 GCA_030947085.1 Pseudomonadota bacterium
GCGGCCGAATCGCCGATCGATTTCTCCAGCAGCGGTGCCAGTAGCGGCTCCGGTACGCGCGGTGAGGACGATTTCGAGCCGCAGAACGCAGCACCTGAAACCTTGCAGCAACACCTGCTGTGGCAACTGAATCTGGCTTCGTTCGACTCCCGCCAACACCTGATCGCCACCGTCCTGATCGATGCGCTGAATCCGGCTGGCTACCTGTGCGAAGGGCTGGACGCGATACTCGCCGCCCTGCCGGCCGACATGCAGGCCAGCCTCGAAGAAATCGAGGCCGTTCGCCGTCAATTGCAGGGGTTCGACCCCGCAGGCGTGGGCAGTCTCGACCTGCGTGATTGTCTGCGCGTACAGCTGGAACAATTCGCCGCCGATGTCCCGCAACGGGATCTGGCGCTGCGCATCGTCGACAGCGAGCTGGACTTGCTGGCGCGAAACGACATGGCCCGCCTCGCTCACCGGCTGCGGGCCAGTACCGAGGAAGTGATGGCTGCGGCGACGCTGATTCGCAGCCTCGATCCGCGTCCCGGCGCAGCGCTGGATACCACCCCGGTGGAATATGTCGCCCCGGATGTCTATGCGGTGCGCGACGGCAGCCGCTGGCGGGTCAGCCTGAATGCCGACGCCCAGCCACGGCTGGGTCTCAACCAGCACTACTGCGGCCTGATCGCCAAGGCCCGTGGCGAGGATGCAAGCTGGATGCGCGGCCAGCTGCAGGAGGCGCGCTGGCTGATCAAGAGCCTGGAGTCCCGCGCCGAGACGCTGATGAAGGTTGCCGACGCCATCGTGCGGCGGCAAAGCGCCTTTCTCGACTACGGCCCGGAGGCCATGCACCCGCTGGTGCTGCGCGAGGTTGCCGAGGAGGTGGGGATGCACGAATCGACCATTTCCCGCGTCACCACGCGCAAGTACATGCACACCCCGCGGGGTACCTTCGAGCTCAAGTATTTCTTTTCCAGCGGCGTTTCCACCGAGGATGGCGGCAGCGCTTCAGCCACGGCTATCCAGGCCATGCTGCGCAAGCTGATTGATGCGGAGAATGTTCGCAAGCCCTTGTCAGATCAGGCCATTGCCGAAGAATTGCAGCGCAAGGGCATCCAGGTGGCTCGTCGTACCGTCGCCAAATATCGGGAGGGCCTGCGGATTCCCACCTCCAGCGAACGCCAGCGCGCCAGTTGAGTGATAAACGCGACTCGTGGGAACTCGGCGCAGTCAGCGCGTTCTCACTTACATGATGATTGACGATGTGCCATGACCTGCTCAGGTCACGGCATGTCCATCCGCCGCGAGACGCGGCACTGCACCAGAGGAAGCGCCTATGCAATTCCAACTCACCGGCCAGCAGATTGAAATCACTGAGTCCCTGCGCGCGCACGCAACCGCCAAGCTTGATCGACTGACGCGACTCGATGAAAAATTGAGAAGCCTGGCCATCGTGCTGACCCTCGACAAGCATGTTCAGTTTGCCGAAGGGACCCTTTATGTCAACGGTTGCACCTTGCATGCCGAGGCCTCGGAGCCGGACATGTATACCTCGATCGATATCGTGTTCGACAAGCTGGTAAGCCAGCTGCGCAAGCATAAAGAAAAGGTCAGCGACAAACACCAGCAGGAAGCACGCGAAGCCCGCCTCTCCATCTGATCGCCATCGACGGCCCGCCCGTTTGGCGGGCCGTTTTTGCATCCTGAACACCCGCTGTCGTCCAAACTGGCACAATAGCCGCGTTGTCGCAGCGCCCACCTGGCCGACCCTGCGACGCCGAGGACCCAGGTTTGGATCGGATCAGCGCTAGACAACTTTACGACAGCGTCCACGAACGCATGGCACTGCGCTGGATCTCCGGCATGCGCGGGGAAGCGCGTGTGCTGGAGCCCAATGCCAAGCAGTCGCGTCGACCGTCGCTGATTGGCTATCTCAACGTCATTTATCCGAACAAGATCCAGATCATCGGCAGCGAGGAATTGAGCTTTCTCGACGGGCTGGACTCGCGCCAACGCTGGGAGGTGATGCACAAGATTGCCGCCTACCAGCCAGTGGCCCTGATCGTTACCAAGGATCAGCCGGTACCGACCGATTTGCGCGAAGTGGCCGACGAAACCAATACGCCGTTGTGGACGAGCCCGAAACGTGGCCACGAGCTGCTGACCTACCTGCAATATCACCTGGCGCGGATGCTGGCAGCCAAGACCACCTTGCACGGTGTGTTTCTGGAAGTCTTTTCGATCGGCGTTTTGATCACTGGCGAAGCGGGCTCGGGCAAGAGCGAGCTGGCGCTGGAGTTGATCAGCCGCGGCCATCGACTGGTGGCCGACGACGCCACCGAGTTCACCCTCATCGCACCGGACGTGATCGACGGCACCTGCCCGGATCTGCTGCAGGATCTGCTGGAAGTACGCGGACTGGGCGTGCTCAACGTGCGCGAAATGTTTGGCCACATGTCGGTCAAGCCCTCCAAATATCTGCGCCTGGTGGTCCACCTCAAGCCCTTGCGCGAAGGTGAAGATACCGATGCCCTGACCCGGCTCACCGGCGACATCGGGCACCGCCAGATACTCGACGTGGCGATTCCGATGATCACCATCCCGGTGGCCTCCGGACGCAACATCGCCGTGCTGGTGGAAGCCGCCGTGCGCAGCCATGCGCTCAAGAGCAAGGGCATCGACCCGGCACAGACCTTCATAGACCGGCAGGCGCATCAGTTGCAACGACTGCCTCCATGGTGAATGCATGAGCGACAACGACACTTCGCTGATCAATCCGTTGATCGACCCCCACGAAATTCATCTGATCGTGCTTACCGGCCTGTCCGGTGGCGGCAAGACGGTTGCCCTGCGCGCATTGGAAGACCTCGAGTTTTATTGCGTGGACAACCTGCCGTCGGCGTTGCTGCCGCAACTGGTCAATGCCGTGATCAAGGGTGGCGGCAAACAGCGGCGCATCGCGGTCGGTGTCGACGTCCGCAATCGTGGCGCCGATCTGGAGCAGATGCCCACCGTGCTGTCCGAACTGGCCGGCGCCGGGGTGCAGGTGCACCTGGTGTTCCTCGACTGCAAGGACGAGGTGCTGATCAAACGTTACTCCGAAACCCGTCGACGCCATCCGCTGGCCACCCGCGGGTTATCGCTGGCCGATGCCATCGTCGAAGAGCGCAAGCTGCTGCGGCCGCTGATCGCCATCGCCGAAAAGGTCATCGACTCCAGCGAACTGAACGTGCATCAGCTGCGGCGCCTGGTCGCCACCGGATATGCGCAGGCGACCGAAGGTTTGACCCTGATGTTCCAGTCGTTCGCGTTTCGTCGCGGGCTGCCGCTGGATGCGGATTTCGTGTTCGACGCGCGCTGCCTGCCCAATCCACACTGGCAGCCGCGCCTGCGTCCGCTGTCCGGAAAAGACGCGCCGGTGCGCGATTTTCTCGAATCGGACACGCTGGTCGGCGAATACTTCACCGACACCGCGCGCTGGCTGGATGCCTGGCTGCCACGCTTCGAGCAGGACGACCGCAGCTACCTGACCATTTCCGTCGGCTGCACGGGGGGCCGACACCGCTCGGTCTATCTGGTCGAGAAGCTGGCTGCGTACTATCGCGACCGTCGCGAAGGTGTACTTGTCTTCCATCGAGAGCTCGGATAATGAGCCTATTACTTACCCTACCCGCAGGCGTGCTCACATGAGCGTTGGCGTGCTGCTGATGACCCACGAAGCGGTCGGCAAGGCGCTGATCTCTGCTGCGCATCACGTGATGCCGCAGCTTCCGCTAAGCGTTGACGCGGTCGAAGTGCCGCCGAAGGCCGATCCGGATGTCATGCGTTCACTCACCGAGCGGCATGCGCGCGAACTCGACGAGGGCGAGGGCGTGCTGATCCTTGCCGACCTTTATGGCGCCACCCCGTGCAATATCGGGCTTTCACTCAGCGCGCTTGGCGTGCATCTTCGCTGTGTCTCCGGCCTTAACCTGCCGATGCTGCTGCGCGTACTCAACTATGCGGAAAAATCACTGGATGAGCTGGCCGAAATTGCGGCCAGCGGTGGCCGCGGAGGAATCTTCATCGATCATGCTTGAACAAGAAATCGTGGTTTCGAACAAACTCGGCCTGCATGCACGGGCATCGGCAAAACTGGTACAACTGGTACAAGGCTTCACCTCCACTGTGTGGCTGGTCAGCAAGAGTCGCGAGGTCAATGCGCAAAGCATCATGGGCGTGATGATGCTTGCGGCCGGCATCGGCACACCGCTGACCATCCGTGTCGAGGGCACCGACGAGGTCGCGGCAATGACCGCAGTGACTGAACTTTTCGATCGAAAATTCGACGAAGGAGCGTAATTGGGATGCGATTCGGGATTCGGCATCGGGTACTCGGCAAGGGCCGCAGATCGTTCGTGGCGGAAAACCGCCAAGTTCGATGTGCGCCGTTTTTGCCGCGCCTGGAATCCCGGCTATCGACTCAAGCGACCGAGGGAGCTCCGCCATGAGACATGTGCTCAGCGGTACCGTTGCGGCCCACGGCATGGCCCTCGGCCGTGCGCGTCTGGTTCATCCGAGCCGCTACGCGGTGGACGAACGTCCTCTGGCCGAAGAAGAGATCGAGAGCGAGTTGGTGCTGCTGCATCGTGCGCTGGATACGGCGCGCCAGGAGCTGCTCGACCTGCGTGGCAAACTCAATGGCGCACTGGCGCGTGAGGTGAACGAATTCATCGACGCTCACAGCCTGCTGCTGGACGATGCGGAGCTGTTGCGCGGGCTGGATGATCTGGTCCGCATCGGACATTACCGCCCCGGCGCGGCGCTGAAGAAACAGCGCGATCGACTGACTGCCGTGTTCGAAGCCATGGACGACCCTTATCTGCGCAGCCGCAAGGAGGATGTCGAACAGGTCATCAACCGGGTGATTTCCGCGCTGCAGCGGCAGACCTCTCCAGAGGAACGCAGGCTGGCCGCCAGGGTGGGCGAGATACTGATCGCCGACAGCATCGCGCCGGCCGACATGGCGCAACAGGCTGGCAACGGTTTGCTCGGCGTGGTCGCCAGTTCCGGCAGCGCCTATTCGCATAGCGCGATCCTGGCGCGCAGCCTCGGTTTACCCATGCTGGTCGGCGCCCGCGATGCGCTGGCCAATATCCACGACGACGACCTGATTCTGCTCGATGCCGAGCGTGGCGAAGCGATCGTGCACCCCACTGCACAGGACCTCTCGCATTATCGCGCGTGGCAGCGCGAGGCCGCCATCGAAGGACGGCGTCTGGCCAAGCTGGCCAACGCGCCCAGCCGCACCCGCGACGGCATCGACATCGCGCTGCTCGCCAATGCCGAATCGGCGAACGACGTCGCCATGGCGCGCGCGCGCGGCGCCGATGGCGTCGGCTTGTATCGCACCGAATTCCTGTTCCTCAAGCACAAACGCCTGCCGTCGGAAAACGAACAGTTCATCGCCTACCGCGACCTGGTGCTGGGCATGGGTGGCCTGCCGGTAACCATCCGCACGCTGGACCTCGGCGCCGACAAGGCCGACGCCGCCGGCCTGGTGATGCGCGGTGAGGAAAACCCGGCGCTCGGCGTGCGCGGTGTGCGACTGTCACTGCGTTATCCGGCCGTCTTTACCACCCAGATTCGCGCCATCCTGCGCGCCGCATGCTACGGCCCGGTGCGGGTGCTGGTGCCCATGGTTACCCAGCCGGACGAATTGATCGCCGTGCGCACCCTGTTCAAGCTGGCCCGTCAGGAGCTGAAGCGGGAAAACATCGACCTCCCCGAGCGGCTGCCGCTGGGCGCGATGATCGAAGTCCCGGCCGCCGCGATCAACGTACGTGCGCTGCTCGAACACGCCGACTTCCTGGCCATCGGTACCAACGATCTGGCCCAGTACGTGCTGGCCGCCGACCGCGGCAACGATGCGCTGGAGAACATCTACAACCCGTTGCAACCTGCCCTGCTGCGACTGCTGTCCCACGTGATCAGCGCAGGTCGACGCGCGAAGAAGCCGGTCAGCCTGTGCGGCGAGATTGGTGGCGACGTCAACTTCACCGCCCTGCTCTTGCTGCTGGGCCTGTGCGAATTCAGCATGCATCCCGGCCAGCTGCTGCAGGTGCGTGACCGGCTCGCCACCCTCGATCATGGCGATCTTCGCCGACACGCTGCGCAGATGCTGCGCGCCTCCACCCACGAAGAAGCTGCCGCGCTGCTGAACCGGCTGGTCGAACCGTCTGTTACGGCTTGCGCTTTGTCCTGATCGGAGGCGTTGTAGTCGACTCTTCAGGAGTGGTTTTTGTAGGAGCGGCTTCCGCGGCGATGCTCTTTGTGGAGGCTTGGGAACAGGAGCATCGCGACTGAAGTCGCTCCTACAAGGGCACGGTTACCGTTGATCCACCACCCCGGCTTTTCACTTGTGGGAGATGCTTCGCGCCTCCACCCACGAAGAAGCTGCCGCGCTGCTGAACCGGCTGGTCGAACCGTCCGTTACGGCTTGCGCGTTGTCCTGATCGGAGGCGTTGTAGTCGACTCTGCAGGAGCGGTTTTTGTAGGAGCGGCTTCAGCCGCGATGCTCTTTTTGGAGGCTTTGGAACAGGAGCATCGCGACTGAAGTCGCTCCTACAAGGGCACGGTTACCGTTGATCAACCACCCCGGCCTCTCAGCCATCGGTTTCCTGCAGAAATGCGTCAAGCAGGGCGCCGCGATACTTTTCCCGATGCAACAGCAATGACAGTTTTCGGTGCAGGTCGAGAAACGGTGTCTTCAGCGCCTTCAGCCGTCCGGTGGCAAGCGCGTCGGTGACCGCCACTGCCGGCAGGCATGCGATACCCAGACCGGCCACGACCACCTGCTTGATGGCCTCGATCTGATCCAGCTCCAGCACTGTTTCGCCCGGTGGTAATTGCGATAGCACGCGCTCGCTGCTGGCGCGCGTGGCCGAGCCCGGCTCGCGCAGCACCCATCGCGCACCGGCAAAGTCGGCCGGCTTCAGAACGCGCTTGCGCGACAGCGGGTGCTCGGGTGGGGCGCACACCACCAGCAGGTCATCACGCCACGGCCGTACTTCCAGCAGCGGATGCGTCACCGGCCCCTCGACGCAGGCGACATCCAGTGTGTGATCGAGCATGCCTGCCGCAATCGCTTCGGTATTGGCCACCCGCAGGCGGATCGCCACCTGCGGGTGCGCTCGCACAAAACTGCCAAGCAATTCGCCGACGCGATAATTGCCCACGGTATTGCTGGCACCGATGCGCAGCTCGCCACTGAGGCTGGCGCCATCCCCGCTGCCACGGCGACCAAATTCCGCATGCCGCTCCAGCAGTTCCTGCGCCAGCGGCAACAGCTCGCGACCGCGCGGATTGAGCCGCAGCCGGCCACGCTCTCGGGCAAATAGCGGCGCGTCCAGTTGCCGTTCCATTTCCGCCAACGCCATGCTGGCTGCTGGCTGGGTCAGATAAAGCCGCTCAGCGGCGGCCCGCACGCTGCCCTGCAGCGCGATCTGCACAAACACGTCCAACTGTCGCGGGCTGATATTGATCATCAGTTAATCTTATACGACTGATCAGATATTCAAAGTTATATTTATCGCTGCGGGCGGCGACAATGCGCCATGAAAAACGCCGCCCCCGGTTCTTCGTCGATCGCCAGCCTCGCCGCTTCCGGGCTGCGGGAGCGTATTCCCGGCCTGCTGCTGGCCATGACCATTGCACTGTTGGCATGGGGACTGGGCCAGCTGGCGCCACTTATCGGCGGCCCGGTGTTCGGCATCCTGCTCGGGGTGCTGGTCAAAAACCTGCTTTCACCCGGTGCCCGATTCACGCCAGGGATCCAGTTCGGCAGCAAGCAGATCCTGCAGTGGTCGATCATCACGCTGGGATTCGGTCTCAGCCTGACTCAGGTGGCGAAAACAGGGCTCGAATCGCTTTGGGTCACGCTGGTGACGATGACGGTCGCCTTCCTCTCGGCATGGCTGCTGGGCCGATGGCTCGGCGTGCACGACAAGCTGAAAATTCTTATCGGCGTGGGCACGGCGATCTGCGGTGGCTCCGCGATTGCCGCCGTAACGCCGATCATTCGCCCGGACGACCACGACACCGCCTTCGCGATTTCCACCATCTTCCTGTTCAACCTGGTGGCGGTGTTGCTGTTTCCCCTGCTCGGGCACCTGATGCACATGTCGGACCTGGGCTTCGGCCTGTGGGCCGGCACCGCCATCAACGACACCTCATCCGTGGTTGCCGCCGGCTACAGCTTCAGTCATGCCGCCGGCGACTACGCCACCATCGTCAAGCTCACCCGCGCCACCCTGATCATTCCGGTCTGCCTGGTGCTGGCCTTCGTCGTCGCCGCCCGGGAAAAGCGCAAGGCCAAAGCCAGTGGCGAGGTTGGCGCCTTCAGTCTGGCGGCGATCTTTCCCTGGTTCATCCTGTGGTTTCTGGTGGCCTCGGCGGTGCGCACGTTCGGCCTGGTGCCAGCAGCCATTCAGCCGCTTCTTCACGGACTGGCCGAATTCCTGATCATCCTGGCGCTGACGGCCATCGGCCTGTCCGCCAACCTGCGCAAGATGGCGTCCACCGGTGTACGCCCGATCCTGCTGGGACTCGGCGTGTGGGTGGCTGTCGCGGCCAGCAGCCTGCTGGTGCAACTGCTGATCGGCCAGCTGTGAGCTGATCGCCGCTGGACTACGGCAAACGGCATTCGCGTGCGTGATTAAAGAGGCAACACACGTCACTTCGACCACGGAATTGTTTAGCTGAGCGACGAGAACAGGCAGCAAAACCGGATCACCCATTAACGCCTCCTGCCTGCCCATTGGCCATTTTCGCCAGCACAAAAGGAATTGCACATGAGCGACAATATTTTTGAAGCCCTACGCGAAAGCCACGAGATCCAGCGCTCGTTGATACGCAAGCTGATGCTCTCCAAGGTGGGCGAGCATCGCATTGACGTCTTCACCCGGCTGCGCATCGAGCTGGCAGCACACGAGGCCGCCGGAGAGCGCTATCTACGCGCCGATGCTGATGGACGATCGCGGCATGGACTCGTCGCGCGACGCGCTGGCCGATCACCACAAGATGGACAAGATCGCGGCGGATCTGCAGAGACACCCGACCACGCCGGCAGCGGCTGGATGGCCAACGTGCGCAAGCTCTCGAAGGAGCGGCACGATCATCTGCGCGAGGAGGAAAAGATCTTCTTCCAGCTCGCTGGCTAGATTCTCGACGAACCCGCCATGTCGTCGCTGGCAAGAAAGTACCGCAAGGACTACCAGCGCATGCACCAGAAACTCGCGCAGGTCTGACGAGCCATTACGGTCGGGCCTTGGCCTGTTCCGCCAAGGTCATCGCTACCTTGTCACGCAGACACAAAAGGCCAGCTCCGGTGCCTGCGAACGGTCAGCTCGGCGAGCCGCCGCTGTTTTCTGGAAGTGTTTTCAGACGCGTGCGGCCCGCATAGGATGGTTACGCCTGCGCCGGTCTGTCACGGCATGCGCAAACACCAGCTAACGGGATCATTAACTTGATCGAGCGAACCTGAGCTTGCCCTGCGGCCACACGCTGGCCAACCGATTCTGAAAATCTGCGCTGACCGAAGCCGGGCCAGCCCTGGCGGCAAAGCCACTGCCGCTCACCAGCGGCTGTACCCGAGCTGGGCCAAAGGCGGCGCGGCGCTGTTGTTCAGCGGCAACATCATGATCGAGCCGATAGCGCGCATCTTTTCGTCCAATGCCGGGCATTGGCTCAGCAATTCCTTGACGTCTTCCGGCACCATCGCGGCGAATTTTTCCGGGGTGAAGTAGGCCACGCCGAGGTATTTCATGGGAATTCTGGGGTGGGGTGCACTGATGCGAAGCTGATAGTCGGAAATCGACAATACTTTGGGTTAGTTTGTAGCGGGTCGCGGCCAGCCTTTCCGCTTTGTGTCGACCTCTATCTATCCAGGTTCGCTCGGCCTCGGTCGAGCCTACAGGGGCAGTCATCGGCCACGAGAAGACGGTCAAAAAGTCTACATTGACCTCAGCTCGGTCTAGGCGCCTGGCCGTCTGCTGGCAGAATGACGCTTCGCGGTGCGTGTTGCAGCGAGCATTTTCCGCTAAGTTGCTGGACCAGCCGGCTTTCAACGGAAATTGTTCACGCGAGAACAGCCCATGACACCGATCGATGTTGGCTTCCTTTTGCTTGGCCTGGTCCTGGTGACGTCCCTGGTGGCGCGGCGGGCCAGCATCCCGACGCCGATAGTTTTTGCCGCCGTCGGCATCGCGGCAGGCGCGGCATGGCACTGGGTGCCGCTCCTGCCGATGGTGAAGATGCCACCGGATATGGTGCTGTTCGTCTTCCTGCCACCGCTGCTGATGACGGCGGCATACGGGCTGCCGCTGGAGGCCTTCCGACGCGAGCTGCTACCGATCGGACTATTGGCCGTGGGCTTGGTCGTGGCCACCATGGGTGTGGCGGCCGTGGTCGGCCATGCGCTGGCGGGATTGCCTTGGGCGGCGGCGATTCTGCTGGGTGCGATCCTGGCGCCGCCCGATCCCGTCGCGGCAACGGCGGTGGCTGGCAAGACCGGCTTGTCGCACCGGCTGGTGGTGATCCTGGAGGGCGAAGGCTTGGTCAACGACGCTGTGGCGATTGGTGCCTACGGCATCACCCTGCAGGCGCTGGCCCTGGGTCATTTCAGCGCCTCCGGTGCATTGTCGTCCCTGCTGCGCGAGGCGCCGTTTGGCATTGCGGTGGGCTGGGCGGTCGGTTGGAGCGCGGGCGCCATTCGGCGTCGCGCCGACAGCGTGCCGCTGGAAGTTGGCATCTCGCTGGTTGCACCCTATCTGGCTTACCACATCGCCGATCGCATCGGCGGCTCGGCGGTGCTGGCGGTGGTGACCCTCGGCCTGCTGCTGCGCGTGTCGTCGTTTAAGGTGTCCTCGCCGGTGGCGCGCCTGGCGGCGCGCACGGTCTGGAGCTTCCTGCGCTATGCCAGCACGGCGATCGTGTTCGTGCTGCTCGGCTTGCTGCTGGGCCAAATCATCGTGGTCTGGCCGGGCCCGGAACTACTGCTCACCGGTGGGGTGCTCGCCAGCGCGATCGTCGCCATCCGGCTGGCGTGGATGCTCGCGGTGCCGCGCCTTGTTGCCCGCCTGCTTCGCACCGCGCGGCCCATGCCCAGCCTGGGCGAACAACTGGTGATGGGCTGGGCCGGCATGCGTGGCGTCGTATCCTTGGCCTTGGCCCTTGCGCTGCCCTTGTCACTCGGCGGCGGCGACCGGGCAATACGCACGACGATCATCTTCCTGACGCTGGTGGTCATCGTGGTGACGCTCTTGTTCCAGGGGGCCACGCTGCTGCCGCTGGTAAAATGGCTGGGCGTGGGCGACATGGAGCGCGAACAGCGCGAGGAGGAGGAAGCGCGCGCAATCGCCGGGCGCGAGGGGGCGGCGGTCGCGCAGGAAACGCATTCGTACGGGGAGCGCGCGAAAGCGGAGACTGGCCACACCGGCAGGCACCGGGCGTTGGTCACGCGTATCGCCGAAGGACAAGTCGGGATCGCGCACGCCGGCGGTGCTGGGCAGCGTCCGGAAGAGCGTGCGCCTCTGGCCGCAGCGCTGGAGGCACAACGCGCGGTCGTCCAACGGCTGCACGGGGCGGGCCAGTTGAGCGCTGCGCTCGCCGAACGGCTGGACACCGAACTGGACATCGAGGAGATGAGCGTGCAGGCGCAGGGCGCGCGCCTGACCGATGCCCGCGAGTGAAGCGGGCGGATTTCATCAAGCCGAGGGTCAAAAAAGAGTCGGTCTGTGTCCATCGCAGCTTGGCCGGCGCTCATCTGGATCGCGAGGGCAGGTGCGGCCAGGAGCAGACCCCCCGCGATGCAGCGACCACCGTCCGGCGAGGCTGGCTACGTTTGCTCTTCGCCGCCATGTGGCTCCCAGGAAACGGGCCACGTTGCGAACTCCGAGGAGAAATTCTCGAAACGATGTTCCGCTCCCGAGGATGATCGTATCCGGCTCGAGTGTCAGTTTGTCGGTGCGGCGATCAATCGTGGCGAAGCGGACCTTGGTGTCGAGCGCGCCATAATCCTCGCGCTGTCAGTGATGCATGCGCGCCTTGCGTACCGGAAGGGCTGGGTAGACTCAGCTGTGTTCGAGCAGCACGTCGTTGATCTGCATCACCGGGGCAATGCCGGTGAAGTTGGGCAGGTCGCCCAGCAGTTCATTGGTATGCGACCCGAAGCCCTTCTGGAACGCCTCCACCGAGTCACAGAAAATATGGCTCAGGCCGAGATAGGTCGGCGGCGTGTCCAGTGTGCCGCCGGAGAGACCCTTGTCGATGGTGTAGTACCTGCAGCTGTCGCCCATGCGGCTTTTGAGCAACGGCATGTGGCTGTCACGGTAGTAGGCATGGTCGAATCGAGCGCCGGGCGCGTAGGGGTACATCACGCTTACTTTGATCAAGGGTGTTTGCTCAGGTGAAAGGGCGCTCCGTGGAGCGGTTGCTGCCGCAGGTTTTTTTCAATGATGTCCGGTTGCTCACCGACGGGCAACGCGGCATTTCCCGCGCGGGCCACCAGTGCAGCCCGCCAGCCCGCGGCCAGCGCGCCCAGCGTGTCCCAGGTATGGGCGGCGACGAGTCGCAGCGAGCTTGGCTCGGTACCCAGTGCCGTTGAAACGCTG
>JALYXN010000395.1 GCA_030947085.1 Pseudomonadota bacterium
CACTTTCCGCAGGTGATCGGCGACGGCATCAGCACCGTGGCCGAGTTGATCGCGCGCGACCCGCGCCTCGAACGCGCCATGTCGCACCCGGAGGAACACGAGTGCCGTCATGATCCTGCGGCGGTGCCGCTGGCCGGTGAAACGGTGAGGCTGTCCTTGATCGGTTCCACCCGCGTCGGCGGTCGTTACGAAGACGGCTCGGCACTGGCCAGCGACGCATTGATCAAGGCAGTCGACGCCATTGCCCACGACATGCCGTCATTTCACGTAGGCCGTTTCGATGTCCGTTACCGCACGCTGCAGGATTTGCGCGCGGGCCGCTTCACCATCATGGAAGTCAACGGCGCCGGTTCCGAAGCGGTGCATGCGTGGGACCCGAAATATTCGGTTTGGGACGTCTACCGCAAGGTGTTTGCCAAGCAGCGACTGCTGTTTGCGCTGGGCGCGTTCAATCGCGCCCGCGGGCATCGACCGATCAGCATGCTGGCGCTGGCCCGGCACCATCTCCGCCAGCAACGCTTGATCCGTCGCTATCCTCCTTCGAACTGAGTGACACCGGATGTTTTTCGGCGACGTTGGCAGAGCTCGAAAATGCCCAGCGCCATGCTGGAAAGCACAAACGGCAGCACACTGTAGGTCAGTCGGTAGCACAGCATCGCGGCCAGCAATTCGGGCCGTGCCTGGCCCGGAAAGGAGGCCAGCATGATCGTTT
Organism: Pseudomonadota bacterium; assembly: GCA_030947085.1. Taxonomy (GTDB): domain Bacteria; phylum Pseudomonadota; class Gammaproteobacteria; order Xanthomonadales; family Rhodanobacteraceae; genus Rhodanobacter. The sequence goes on from JALYXN010000395.1 coordinate 713, forward strand.
CGAACACGCCAAGCCCGCCCGGTGAATGGCTGACGATGCCGGCCACGACCGCGCCCACGTAGATCGGCAGGAAATCGATAAACGGTGGCGCGATGTCCGCCGGCAGCAGCACGTAAAGCGCCAGGATCGCGGCCAGCATTTCGATCGCGCCGACCAGCATCTGTCCGCTAGCGGTGGCGGCGCTGGGAAAGCCCAGCGTCCAGCCGCCGATGGTCAACGTACGCGGCTTGCGTGCCAGCCAGACCAGGCCGATCACCAGTGCAAGCAACAGCGCCAGTCCCGGCCAGCGTCCCCAGCCCTGGGTGATTTGCGGCTCCCGACAAAGCGCCCCGGTGATTACCACCACGAAGCCCAGGCCCACGCCCAGCCCCGCCAGACTGACAATGCGGGCGATATCCCCCGCACCCAGGCCGGCCGAGCGGTAGATGCGATAGCGCACCGCGCTGCCGGTGAGCGCATGGAAGCCGAGCGTGTTGGAAATGCCGTGCGTCACCGCCCCCGCAAACGCGGCCCGTCCGGCGGACACGCGACTTTCGACGGCGATGCGCGAGGCGATGATGTCGAACAAGGCGAGCATGCTGAAGCTGAGCAGCGTCGCCATGATCGACCAGCCGATCCGGTTTGCCGATAGGCGCGACCATGCGGCGGCGACGTCATGCCAGCGGATGTGGCCGAGGTAGCGATGCAGAATCCACGCCGCCACCAGCAGCATGACAACGGAACCCGTCCATGAAAGCACGCGCAGCCAGCGCGAGGTCCTCGTCGATGCCATCTCAGCGCGCCGATCGTTCGACGGATGGGCCTAGCTGGTGCAGCCGTTTCGCCACCGCTTGCGCCAGACGTGCGGCGGCGTTTGTACTGGTGCCGAGGAACAGGAACGGTTCGATCATTTCCAGCTCCATGATCAGGAAACGGTCACCACAGTTGACCCCATCCACGCGTACGTAGGTCGGATCGCGATGACCGATGCGGGCCACTGCGGCGAGCGCTTGAGCGGCTCCGGCCAGCATGCCGACGCTGGGCTGCGCGGGTTCGATACTGCCGCCGAATTCGTCCTGCACGCGGAAATCGCCGTCGGCCGGCCGCTTGATCACCGCATGGCTGAAACGTCCGTCGAAATACAGCAGCGACCATTCACCCTCACTGATGATCTCCGGCACGAACTCCTGCACCAGATAATCATGCTGCGACGGCAAATGCTTCACCGCCGTGTCGAACGCAGCGTCACCTGCCGTGCCGCGCAAGGTATGCCACGCGCCGCCGCTGACGGACGGCTTGACCACCAATTGCCGTGCCGGCATCGTCGCCAGCACGGCGGCCAACTCAACATGACTCGCAAGCCGGGTCGGAACGATGCTGACGCCCTGTTCAGCCAACTCGAGCAGGTAGCGCTTATCGCTGTTCCAACTCAGCAGTGCACTGTCGTTAATGGTCGGCACGCCGATCCGGTCAAGGCGATCCAGCCAGTCCAGAAAGGCCGCGTGGTGCTTGTAGTAATCCCACACCGTGCGGATCAACACCGCGTCGAAGGCTGACCAGTCCACCTGCGCATCACTCCACACGCAGATGGTCGATGCGACATCCAAGCCTTCCAGTGCTGCTGCGAGGCCAAGATCATCCGGCTGAAAAGCGGGGAGCTTGTCTGAGGTGGCAACGGCGAGCCGGCAGGCGGCGGAACGATCGAACAAGGTGACATCTCCAGAAATCGGCAAGGACAACCTTGCTGCGGAATCGTCAGCGAGGGTGGCGGATGGCGTCTGCTGTAGCGCCTCTCGACGACTCACGCACCGCGCATCGAACCATGAACGCAAAGCAGCGATGCAGTCGACATCGCCGACGACAGTGTTCCGAGACGAGCCGGGCTTGTCAATTTAGGAAGGTGGCCTATGAGTCGCGGCGGGACCGTGGTTTCAATCACGATTGGCGCGCGATATCGGCTCGCCTGATTGCACCAGATAGATGCGCGCGTTGGATTGGCCACGAGGCAATTCGATCGCGCCACCACCGATAACCCGGATGCCGCTCTCAGGCCGCGCAATGGCCTGACGCAACGCCTCCGTCAGTTCAGCGTTCTGCCGCCACTGCTTCAGCCCGTCCGGCAACCATAAGCAGCCGACGAGCACCGCGGCAACCGCGAAGGCTCCAGCAAACCGCCACCTGTGGTGTTGCTGCGATGGATGCGACGCCGCAAGATGGTTTTGCAAGCGCAACAAGCCGCCAGCGGGTGGCTCGAGTTCTCTGAAAAGGTGGCCGGAGTCAGTCATCGGCGGGTTCTCCCATCAATAGCTTCAATTGCGCCATCGCCGCGTGCTTGCGCGAGGCTACGGTGCCGGCCGGAATGCCCAACACCGAAGCGATTTCCGCGCCACGCATACCGCTGAACGTCGACATCAGCAGTAGTTGCTGCGACGCGCGCGGCAGTTGACGCAGTGCATGCTGCAGTCGGCGCGTGGTGAGGAAGTCCTCGGTCATCTCGTTCGCGGCCAGCGTGGTCGCCATGGAGTCCACATCGTCGTGTCGTCGCAGCACACGCCAGCGGCGCAAGCGGTTCTTCGCCAGATTGAGCGCCGTCGTCCACAACAGCGGATCCAGGGTGGCCTCGTCCACCGTGTCGCGGCGTTCCCACACCCGTACATAGGCATCGTGGATCACGTCCTGACAATCTTCGGCTTGCCACAACTGCCGGTACAACACGTTATAGAGCGGCCGTTCCAGACGGCGATAGCTGGCCAACAGCGCTTCCTGGCGCAGAGTCATGCCGACGGCTCAAGCGTGCGGTGGCAGGCGATCCGCGCGCACGATAAGCAGGCGCAATGTGGGCTTTTGCGGGCAGGGCGGCGCTGCTTGTCCCATCAACGCTGGAGCGCAGGCTCCAGGAGCCTGCGCCAGTACCACGTAGTGACCCGACTCCAGATCGAGCTGAGTCATGAACTTGGCGAGACCACTCTGGCCGTGATCGTTGTAGCCCAATGACAGGTTGATCGTCGTACCGGTTACATCATTCACCTGAAAATCAAAGGCGTGTGGGTAGCCGTTGTCCGGTGCAGTGACGATCGAGCCGTTGTGGCCGGAGGAGGTCATCGCAGCAACGACCTGATCCAGCTGAAAGTGAAGCGGACCCGTGTTTTTGCGGATGACATCCAGCGGCGCCGACAGCGGCTTAAGAGCGTCATCGTCGGGGCCTGGACCGGCTTGGGCATCCACAATCCAGAAATGCAGATTTACCTGGGTTGGTGCCGCTGCGGAGGGCGATTTGCCCAGTGTAGTTATCGCCGTATCGATCGATACCTGCGCGTCGTGCGGCGCATAGACCAGCAGCTTCCCGGGCGCTGGCGAAGTTACCGTGGCTTTGCCTCCCATGGCGTTTCCCAGAGCCTCAGCGATTTTGCCGGTCTGCTGCGCCGGAACGGCATGGATCTTCAGTTCCATCGCCACACCAGTGTGGTTGGTGTCTGTCGGTGCGTGGCATGCCGTCAGTGCCACCAAAAAAACAGTGCCAGCGATGAGTCGAGTGAGGTGGTTCATGCGCTTCCCTATGCGGCGACCCGATGGTGCCTTCCTGAATATATACACGCCAGCGCGGATTTATTTCACCGCACCAGGCACACCTGCATCACGGGACTGGTCGAAACGGTGCAGACAATGGCAAGGTAGCCGGATGCTGACCGAACCTGCCAATGCCTATGCCCGGCGCCTGAATACCTGGGACGCCGCGATGATTGTCATCGGCGGGGTGATCGGGGCAGGCATCTTCCTCACCCCAGCGACGGTGGCGCGGCATACCTCGTCGGGCAGTGAATTGCTGATTCTGTGGACGATCGGCGGGCTGCTGACCCTTGCCGGTGTGCTCTGCTACGCCGAGCTAGGTTCGCGCCGACCGCAGGCGGGCGGTATCTACGTCTATCTGCGCGAGGCGTTCGGCCTGCTGCCGGCGTTCCTGTTCGGCTGGACGATGGCGCTGATCAACTACCCCGGCAGCGTGGCCGCGGTGGCCACGATGTTTGCCGAATACCTGTGTACCGCAATCGGCATCGCCCCGCTGATCTACGTGAAACCGGTGGCGGTGGGAGCGATCGTGTTCATCGTCGGCATCAATCTGTTCGGCATCCGCGCCGGCGCCTGGATGCAGAACATCTTCACCGTGTTGAAGCTGGCGGCGGTGGCCTTGCTGGTGGTCACCGGGCTGGTGCTGGCGCATGAGAAGCTCGGTGTGGTGGCGATGCCGGACGTGTCCGCACCGGTGTCGCCGTGGGCATTCACCGGCGCCTTGCTGCCAGTGCTTTTCAGTTACGGCGGCTTCCACTATCTGAATGACCTGGCCGGTGAGGTACGCCATCCACAGCGTACGTTGCCACGCGCGCTGGGCATGGGCATGGCCGGCGTGGTGATCTGCTATCTGCTGGTCAATTACGCGTATCTGGCGGGTCTGGGCCACGCCGGACTGGCTTCCAGCACTGCGCCGGCCGCCGATCTGATGCGCCAGCTGTTCGGCGAGCACGGCGCCACGGTGATCGCGATCGGCATCGCCTGTTCCACCTTCGGTTATTGCAGCATCGCCATCGCCGGCGGTGCGCGGGTGCTGCAGACGATGGGTGCCGATGGCGTGTTTTTTCGTGCCGCGGG
>JALYXN010000423.1 GCA_030947085.1 Pseudomonadota bacterium
AATTGGGTCTGGGTCTGGCCGCCGACTTCACGATACGTCAATGGCGCGACCTCACGCCAGGTCAGCGGAGTGCCGCTCGCATCCTTGAGTGCATCGAACTCGATGGTGCCGTCGGGGTTGGCGGAAACATGGGTCTGCGTCAGCGCGTACAACAGTCGCAGCGTGCTCTGGATGCGGCGGCTGCCGAGGTACCATCCCGCCACACGTGCCGCGTCCGGCTTGGGATCGGCCACCGTCGCCGGTTGTGGCGCGGTGTAGGGGTAATAACGATTGAGGAAGTCGCGGAACAGTACGGTACGGGCGCTTCCGACTTCACCCTCCTTGCCTGCGCTGTTGAACGACATGAACAGACCGACGTGCTGATCGAGCAGCAGATGCAGATCACTGTGGAAGGCATTGGTGTCGCCGGCATGCCCAATGATGCGCAGACCGTTGCGGTTTTCCTGATAGAAGCCCAGGTCATATCCGTTGAGGCCAGGTGCCATCGTCGAATGGGGCGAATGCATCAGGGCGATGGTCGCCGGCGACAGGATCGAAGCGCCGTTGTACTGGCCGTCGTCCAGTTGCGCGATCATGAAATGCGCCATGTCGGTGCCCGTGGACGTCATCGAACCGGCCGGCCCGACCTCGATCGCCTCGAACGGAATGATTTTCTTGTTCGATGCCCAGTGATAGCCCACCGACATGTTGGCTTGCATCGATGCCGGCAGTGGCTGCGCGAACGTCGAATGGGCCATGCCCAGCGGCTTGAAAATGTGGTTGTCAATGTATTGATCGAAAGGCTCGCCGGACACACGTTGCACGATGTAGCCGGCCAGCGTCGCACCGTAATTTGAATACGCGACAACCTTGCCGGGGGAAAAAATGCGTGCAGGCAGATGCTTTTTCAGGTAGTCGCCGATCGGGAACAGCTGATTCGTGTGCTGAAGGAACTCATCGCCCAGGGTGTCCTCGAAACCCGGCGTCTGCGTCAGCAGATCCCGCATGGTGAGCGGGCCCCCGTTTTTCTCGGGGATCTTGAAGTCCAGATAGGCGTTGACGTTCTTGTCAAGGTCGATTTTGCCTTCGCCCACCAGCTGCATCACCGCAGTCCAGGTGAACGTCTTGGATACCGAGCCGGGCCGGAACAGCGTCCGATCAACCAGCACTGGCGTGCGCATGGCCACATCGGCATAGCCGTAGCCCTTGGCAAACAGGATCTGGCCGTCCTTGACGACCACGATCACGCCACCGGCGATATCACCACGGTGCATCGCATAAGGCACCATGCCGTCGAAAAATGCCTGTACGTCCTGCGCCGTCATCGCTGGCGTTCCCGCCGTGTTCGTCGTGGAGACGGGGACGGGCGCTGGCGTGCTCGCCGTGGATGCCGAGATGGTCGGGACCCCGGTGCTGACTGGCGCCTGCTTTGCAGCAACGGCCTGAACGTAGGGATTCGCGGTGGCGGTCGCCGCCGTCAGGAGCAGCGTTGCCGCGCAGGCAATTAGTCGACTGAACATGTTTTATCCTGGAAACAGGTCACGGGAGGGAACGGATTCGCCCGCTGCATCAACCACAAGCAGGGACAGACCACGCCGCCATCGAAGCCATGGCAGCGCCTGTTCTCTTAGAAATTCCTGCTGACTGAAACCCCGATCAGGCGTGGCGTGATGATCGTGGCATTGTTTTCAACCACTCCGGTGATCGGATTCGTCGCCCCCGCCACTGGCATATAGTTCTGGAAGCTGCTCGCCTGCACGATGCCGCGGCGGTTAGTCAGGTTCTTGACGTAAAAATCGATATTCCACTGATCGTAGTTCGCGCCCGCACGCAGATCGACGGTGTTGTAACCGGGAATCCTCGGGCTTGACGGAAGCGTAGGCAGCACCCCGGGGATCGGATAGCTGAACGCGTAATCCGTCGAGCGCGGACCCACGTGCCGGAAACTGGCGCCGACGTATCCGTGCCAGTTGCCACCCAGCGCGAAGTCGTAATCACCATTCAGGCCGAGACTGAATTTTGGCGCGTAGGGCAATGGATCACCACTCCTGCCGTTGGAGGGCGCCGGTGCATCCTTGGTGAGGTGAGCATCGTTGTAGGACGCGTTGGCGGAGAATTTCAGGCCCCGCAGCGGGAGCACGGCGATGCTCGCTTCCAGCCCTTGGCTCTTGGCCTGCCCGGCGCTGGTAAGAAAGCTGTAGGGATTTTCAAATGTGACCAGCGGGATCTTGGTCCAGTCGATGTAGTACGCGGAAAAATCCGCGACCAGCCGGTCGTCCCACGAGGTCGATTTCAGACCAAGTTCGTAGTCGGTCAACTTGGT
>JALYXN010000424.1 GCA_030947085.1 Pseudomonadota bacterium
TGTGCCAATTGCGATTTACCGTCGGCGAACTGGACTACCTGCGCGGCTGGCGCTTCATCAAGAGCGATTTCGTCGATTTTCTCGGGCTGTTCAAGCTCAACGAAAAGTACGTGGAAATCTCGGCCTCGACGGCTGAAAAGGGCGCCATCGAAATCTGTATCCGTGGCCCCTGGTTGCACACGATCCTGTTTGAAGTGCCGTTGCTGGCCATCGTCAACGAGGTCTATTTCCGGAACATCAGTGGCGGCCTGGACATGGCCGAGGGCCGACGAAGGCTGCATGAGAAGATCGCCTTGCTGCGCGATACGCCCGACTATGCTGGCTGCCGCATCGCCGATTACGGCTCCCGTCGGCGCTATTCGCGGCAGTGGCAGGCGGAGGTCGTCACTACCCTTCGCGACGAACTAGGTGCGCAGCTGGCCGGCACCAGCAATGTCTGGTTGGCGCGCAAGCTCAATCTCACCCCGCTGGGTACGCTGGCCCATGAATATCTGCAGGCCCATCAGGCGCTTGGGCCCCGGTTGCGGGATTCACAGGTGGCGGCACTGGAGGCCTGGGCGAAGGAATACCGCGGCGATCTAGGCATCGCGCTGTCCGATGTCTATGGTCTCAATGCGTTTCTTCGCGACTTCGACATGTACTTCTGCAAACTGTTTGACGGCACCCGGCATGATTCGGGCGATCCGTTCGAATGGGGCGAGAAGGTGCTCGCCCACTACACCGCCAATCGGGTCGATCCGCGCAACAAGGTGCTGGTGTTCAGCGATGGCCTGGACATTCCCAAGGTCATGCAGCTCTACACGCATTTTCGTGGCCGCTGCCAGATTGCCTTCGGTGTTGGCACCAATCTCACCAATGACGTGGGGCCGGCACCGCTCAACATCGTGATCAAGATGGTTCGTTGCAATGGACAGCCCGTCGCCAAGCTGAGCGACTCGCCGGGCAAGAACATGTGCGAGGACGCGGCCTACGTCGCCTATTTGCGCCAGGTTTTCAACATACCCGAGACGCAGGGCTGAGCGCCGGGACGGTGCCGACTACAACGTATCGTCGACGTTGCTGTTGTCGGTAGCCCGTTGTTGGTCGGATCCGTTCGAGCCGGTCTCATCGATGTCCGGATCACCGCCGAACATGCCGGCCAGCAACAATAGCGAAAGCGTGGCGGCGATCAACTGAAGCATGACTATTTTCCTGATGCGGGTGAACAGTCATGAACGATAGTCATCCCGCAGATGCTCGACAAAGCGTGGTTACGCATATGGATATGCTGAACGGTCGCACAAAGCCGGTGCGGATGGCGTAGTCTGAATGATTGACCTCTTCAAACCGGAACATGACCATGACCAGCGTTTACGACTTCACCGTCCGCGATATCGACGGCAATCCGCGTTCGCTGGAAGAGTGGCGTGGCAAGACCCTGCTGATGGTGAATGTCGCCTCCAAGTGTGGCTTCACCCCGCAGTACAAGGGGCTGGAGACGCTGTGGCAGGATCAGCGCGACCAGGGTCTGGTGGTGCTGGGCTTTCCCTGCGACCAGTTCGGTCATCAGGAGCCAGGCGACGAAGCCGCGATCAAGTCGTTCTGCAGCACGCAATACGACGTGACGTTTCCGATGTTCGGCAAGATCGAGGTCAACGGTGAAGACGCCGACCCTCTGTACAAATGGCTGAAGACCCAGGGCAAGGGCATCCTGGGCAGCGAATCGATCAAATGGAATTTCACCAAGTTTCTGGTCGATGCGGAAGGCCAGGTGGTGAAGCGCTACGCTTCGACCGATACGCCGGAAAAGATTGGCAAGGACACGCTGGCGCGTCTGGACGGCTGAATCGCGTTCAACGCTGGCCGCGATACTTGGCCAGCAGTATCGCAATCGCGTCGACATCGCTGCTGACACGCGGGGCGTCGTGCGGTCGGTCGTAGTTGTTGAGCATGATGGCAAATGCCAGGTGCTCGCCGGCAGCGCTGGTCACGTAACCGGCCAGACAATGCACGTAACTCATGCTGCCGGTCTTGGCATGGACATTGTTCTCGGCAGCGGTGCCTCGCATGTGCCAGGTCAAGGTGCCATCCACGCCGGCAATCGGCAGCGCGTCACGGATCATGTCGGCATGGGGTTGGGCGGCAAGATAGGTCAGCAGCCGCACCATCGCATCGGGAGTGACCAGGTCCCGGCGAGACAACCCGGTGCCTTCGCCCATCAAGCTGGCCGACGGGGGGATGCCGATCTGGTCCAGCAGGTGGCGCAATGCGCCGATGCCCCTGCGCTCGGTACTGATGAATCCGGTTGCCGCGGACGCCGGTTGCATCGCGCCCACACTGAGCAACAGGTTTTGAAGGTACAGATTCTGTGACCGCTTGAGCCCGCGTCCGAGGATGTCACTCAGCGGCGGCGACAGCACCTGCGCGATCAGCTGGGTCTTTCCGGGCGGTACCGGGCTGACCTGCGGCCAGTGCACCACGCGCAGCTTGCCGGTGACGTGGATACCGTGGTTTTTCAGTGCTTGCCGCAGCTGCAGGCCAGCGACTTGTGCGGGGTCGCTCATCGCCAGCTTGAAATCCTGCGGAGGACTGTGCGCCGCCACGCTGCCGAAAGCGTGCAGGGTCGGATCACCCGGTCCGCGATAAAGGTTGATGTGGTCCGCCGTCCGCCGCGCCGTGGTGATTAGCTGACCGTCAATGTCAGGGAAGGCATCCTGAGGCGTGACAGAGAGCTGCGCTGGCTGTCCGGAGGCCGCTGCAGGGGAGATCGTGACCCGCGCGATATTTTCGTCCACGCTGAGTGCGGAAGACGGTACCGCAAACCAGCTCTGCAGGTCGTCCGCTTCCCAGCCGCTGCCATGGGCGGGGCCGGCGAACCAGGTGTCGTCGGCAATCAATCCGCCATGGACAAAGCGCAGGCCGTGGGCTGCCGCCTGGCTAGCCAGTTGATCAGCCCAGTCCTCGGTCAATTCCGTGCCGAGCGTGGGGTCGCCCCCGCCGTACAGGATCAGTGAGCCGTCCAGACGTCCATTGGCTATCTTGGCGCTGGTCAGCAACCGGGTGGCCATGCGGTAATCCGGTCCCAGCGCGGACAGGCTCACGGCTGCGGTGAACAATTTTGCGGTGGAAGCAGGCTGCAGCAGCTGATCACCGTGATGGACATACAGCGTGTGACCGCTGTCCAGTGAGACCACTGCGATACCCCACGCCGCGGCGGCAAAGCGCGGCTGTTCGATCTGCGCATCGATCTGGGCAGAAAGTCCAGCCGCCGTGGTGGCGCCTGGCGACGACGGGGGTGTGGCAAGGACAACGGTCGGCGCGCCCGTCGCGACCAGAAAAATCAAGGCAGAAAGCGGTTTAGCCAAGCGTGATGTCAGAACGATCATGGATGGCAGTATGGCCAATCCATGGCGGGTTTGCCGGCCGTTTCGCGTACTTCTGTTATCCTTAGCGGTCGTGCCGGCATCTGGTCGGCGGACTTTGAACCTATTCGTGAGACTCATA
>JALYXN010000434.1 GCA_030947085.1 Pseudomonadota bacterium
GTTCCAATGTCATAAAGAAAGAGCATCGCGGCTGAAGCTGCTCCTACAGAAAGTTCGCAAAAACCCCTTTCGAACAAGGTTTCCCATGTACCGATTGCTGTTTGCCGCGCTGCTGGCCGTAGTTGCATTGAACGCCCACGCTACCGACTGGACCACTCCCGCAGAAGCCGCCAAATTCCGCACCACGCCCAGTTACGCCAACACGCTCGCCTACCTGCGGCGGCTGCAGCAGGCAGCGCCGGGCATGATCCAGCTAAAGACCTTCGGCACCACGCCGCAAGGCCGCCCGATGACGGTCGTAATCGCCAGTGCCGGCGGCACGTTTACGCCTGAAGCCGCACGTGTCGCGCACAAGCCGGTGGTGCTGGTGCAGGCCGGCATCCACCCGGGCGAAATCGAAGGCAAGGACGCGGGCCTGATGCTGCTGCGCGATATCGCCATCACCCACAAATATCCGCACCTGCTCGACCATCTGGTGCTGGTATACATCCCCGTGTTCAGCGTGGACGGTCACGAGCAATCGTCACCCTACAACCGCATCAACCAGAACGGTCCGGCCAGCATGGGTTTTCGCGGCCAGTCGCAGTACCTGAACCTCAATCGCGACTATCTCAAGGCCGACACGCCCGAGATGCTCGCGTGGCTGAAACTCTGGCAACGCTGGCTGCCTGACTTTTTGATCGATGTGCACACCACCGACGGCGCCGACTATCAGTACGACCTCACCTGGTATACCGAGGACCCGCACAAGCTCGACCCGGCGGTCAGCGCGTGGCAGCACGACGCGATCGTCAATCACGCGATGCCGGCTTACGAAAAGCGTGGCCATCTCGCCTCGATCTATCTGGAATTCAAGGACGGCCGCGATCCGACCAAGGGCATCAAGAACTTCGGCTCCGGCCCGCGTTTCTCCACCGGCTACGCGGCACTGCAGAATCGCCCCGCGCTGCTGATCGAAACCCACATGCTCAAGCCCTACGCCGTGCGCGTGCATGCGGTATACGACCTGGTGGAATTGATGCTGGCGCAGATTAACCAGCACCCGGCGGCCTTGCTCGCCGCCACTGCGAAAGGCGATGCCGACACCATCGCCCGCGCCAGCAAGCCCGACGCGCACGTCGCGCTGACCTTCAAGGGCAACCCGGCCTCCACGCCGTACCCGCTCAAGGGGTTTGCCTTCACCCGCACCCACAGCGACATCTCCAACAGCGAGTGGATCCACTACGACCCGAACCAGCCGAAAACCTACACCATCCCGAACTGGAACGGCCTGCTGCCGGACGTCTCGGTCACGCCGCCGGCGGCCTACGCGGTACCGGCGCAGTGGACCCAGGTGATCGACAAGCTCGATGCACACGGCATCGCTTATCGCCGCCTCGACCGCCCGATGAGCATCCACGCCGAGGGCTACCAGCTGGGTGCTCCGGAGTGGGCCACCAGATCGTTCGAAGGCCATCTGATGCTGCGCGACTTCACCATGCACGAGGTGCCACGCCAGATCACCCTACCGATCGGCTCGGTGATCGTGCCGATGGACCAGCGTGCGGCCAACGTGGCAATTAACTTGCTCGAACCACAGGCGCCCGATTCCCTGCTGCATTGGGGTTACCTCAACGCCATTTTCGAGGCCAAGGAATACGGCGAGCCACGCGTACTGGAACGGCTGGCGCGCGAGATGATGGCCAAGGATCCGGCATTGAAGACCGCCTTCGAAAAGAAGCTACACGATGACCCGGCCTTCGCCGCCGACAGCCAGGCCCGCCTGAATTACTTCTACCAGCGCTCACCGTGGTACGCCGCGCAGCATGTAGGCGAATACCCGGTGTTGCGGCTTGATGCGACGCAGGCTGCGGCGCTGCACTGACTTTTTTTATGCCGGAAGGACATCGAACGGCCGCATCATTTCCTTGGCGGCATGTCCAGCCGATGGCAGTGCCACACGTAGCGGCCAGCGTAACCGTGGAAGCGCACGATGAACTGACAGGGCAGTCACTCCGGGCGCCCGTTGACCCTGGCGCCCTCGGAAAGACGCAAGATGGCATGATGATGAAAGCCTGCCCAGCCCGGTTGCCGGGCACCACCACTCTCGAGGGACATCCATGACCAAGCATTATCTGAAGCCCGTCGCCCTGGCAATCAGCGTGGCCCTGGCGCTCACGGCCTGCGGCAAGCAGGAGTCGGCCAGCGTGCCAGCTTCCATCGCTAGCGCTAGCGCCAGCAGCACCGCACCGGCGACCGCCAGCACCACGGCAGCCGTCGACAGCGGCAACAGCATCTTCGATGTCAGCGAACTGGACCCAAGCATTGCCGTCTGCCAGGACTTCAACGGCTTCGTCAACAACAAATGGGTGGCGGCCAATCCGATCCCCAATGACCGCACCCGCTGGGGCGCCTTCGACAAGTTGGCCGACGACAGCCTGAACACCCAGCACACGCTGGTCGAGCATGCCGCCCGCGGCGCCGACAAATCGGCGGCCGGCTCGATCGAGCAGAAGATCGGTTATCTGTATGCATCCGGCATGGACGAGGCTGCCATCAACAAGGCCGGCTTCGAACCGATCAAGCCCAAGCTCGAGCAGATCGACGCGCTCAAGAACAGCAAGGATGTTGCCGCCTATATCAGCCACAGTTTTGTCGAAGGCGACGGACAAGTGTTCAGCTTTGGATCAGGCGCGGATTACCAGCACGCCGACACGCAGATCGGTTACGCCAACCAGAGCGGACTGGGACTTCCGACCAAGGATTACTACCTCGACCCCAAGTACAAGGAAATCCGCGACCAATACGTGGACTACATCACCAAGACCCTGACCCTGGTCGGCATTTCCGCGGCGGATGCGAAGAAGCAGGCCGATGCGGTACTGGCGTTTGAGACCCAGCTGGCCAAGGCGTCCCTGGCCCCAGTCGAACAACGTAATCCGGCCAATCAGTACCACTT
>JALYXN010000049.1 GCA_030947085.1 Pseudomonadota bacterium
CCCGGCCTGTACTGGCTTCACTTGGACAGGCGGCACGGTAGGCGAAGGGGCGATTATTGTTTCCACGCGAATCAACGGCGAGTTGCTGCACATGCAGCTGGATACTGGCGCAGAGACAAGCCAAACCTACGGCGACCTCGCTACTCAGTTCGGTTGGGCCAAAAGCGGACAGCAGTTCTACTTCCCGGTCACCCTCGATATTGCCAACGCTGCTATTACCGCGCCGCGGATAATGCAAAATCCGGACATGAGCAGCGCAACCATCGGAGGCACCATCGGATTGGATGAGCTGCTTGGACATGTTGTAGTGATCGACTATCCCTCCGCGCGCTTTTGCCTTTTTACCGCCAAAACTACCCCCCCAATACTAAACGACGTACCCGGTGTGCACGGCGCGATCAGCCGTGGCCGTTTCTTGTTACCACTGACAGCGCGCGGGTTTCACACTCAACGCATGCTATTCGACACTGGCACGAGCCGCATGGGGTTGGTAGTTGGCGGATAGGACTGGTTGGCTATTACTGGATCAACCAATACCGCTAAGGGTACCTACAAGCTGCAAATTCCCTCTTGGGGTAAGACCGTCACACTAGTCGGCGCCGATGCGCACGGGAATGTGACCATCGGCAAGCTCGACTTTGCGAAGGTATCAGCATTTACGATGGCAGACAGCAAGGGTAGCTTTTACGATCCGACCTACGACGGTGTGGCAGGCAACAAGCTGTTTGCAAAAGGCGTCGTGATTCTAGATCTTTCCAGCCAGGCATGGTTTGGATTCCTTTCCAAATAGTCAGGGTCGTTCCGTGAGTCTCACCATGGATATAGCGCGACCGTTTGGGTCAATGTTTAGCATTTGAGATATGGGCGTTATCTAGGTTAACTGGACGCGAACGGCCGCTGTTGGCTGAACTAAGACATTGAGCGTCGCGCAACACTAGCCTCAGTTTCTCCAATCTATTCCTATAGCTACGATGTCACTCGATCTCAAGATACGAACCTCTGTCAGCATTCAGGTCGAGCTGGCTATCGTTCAACGCATGTGCAAGCCATCGGCCATAATGACTGGTTGAGCGGGGTCGCTTGCACCACCTCCGGCTGACAGCTGTCACTGGCGGCAGGGCGGCGCGGGACCTATCTTCAAACCTGTTTCCATCAGGAGAGCCGCCATGAGGCAGCGCGAATCAAGGTCGTATCGCTACGGTGACCGCGTCATTCCTGCGTTGCTGGTCATCGCGGTCGGGGTGTTTTTTCTGCTCGGCAATTTTGGTGTCGACTTTGGTTTCCTCGACTTCCATAACTGGTGGGCGTGGTTCATTCTTCTTGCTGCGATAGCGCCGTTGGCACAGGCGTTGCAGCGTTATCGCCAGGTCGGCACGTTCGACGGCGTGGTACTTCACTCGTTGCTCTCGGCCACCGCCATCGCGATGGTCGCGCTGATGTTTATCCTCGAGCTCTCCTGGGCACGCTGGTGGCCGATTTTCGTGATCTACGGTGGATTGTGCATGCTGACCCGCGGCCCTAAGACCAAGACAGCGGAAATGGAATCTTGAGCGCCGCCCGGGGCCTGTGCCATGTACTTTTTCAGCGTCGCGCCGCGTGCCGCTAGACCAGTCGCGCCCGCTTCCACCAGCGGGTGACCTGTTCTTCGCGAACAAAAGTGAACAGCCCGGCGCCGAGAATGATGCCGATGCCGAGCGCCATCGGCCAGTCGAGCTGGTCGCCAAACAGCATGTAGCCAAACAGTACTGCCCACAGCATCTGGCTGTACTGGGTCGGGGCGACGTGGTTGGCGGGTGCTTTCTGGGTGGCTAGCATCAGCAGCACGGAAGCGAGCGCGGCCAGCAGGCCGTAGCCGAGCAGGAGCATCCATTGACCGGAATCCGGCCAGTGGAAATCGGAAACCATCAGCACGCCGGTAACCAGCATCGAACCGATCATGCCGGCGCCGTAAAGCGTGATGCGCTTTTCGTGGGGACCGGCCAGACGCAGGGCAATCATCGAGATGGCGCCGGACAGGCCGCAAACGAGCGCCGCCAGGTGTCCGATCCCAAGCACGCGAAATCCCGGCCGCAGGACCACCAGCACACCGACGAAGCCGGCGACCACGGCCGACCAGCGGCGCCAGCCCACATGCTCTTTCAGTACCACCACCGACAGGATGGTGACGAAGATCGGCATCAGGAAAATGAGCGCAAATGCCTCCGCCATCGGCAGGGCGGTGAAGGCGATCACGGCAGCCGTGCTGCCGATCGCACTGGTCAGGGCGCGGATCAGCCACAGCCCTTGCCGCTGCGCTCGCACAACCTCCGACCAGCGATCATGGCGGCCCTTGATGAATGGCAGCGCGGTCAACCCCAGCGTCGCCCCGAAGAACACGGCTTCATAAGCGGGCAATGAGCCGTGCAGCGACTTCACGAACGCATCGCTGAACGCATACGCGGCGAATGCCATGAAACCGAGCAATACGCCTTTGAACATGGTGATCCGGAATAAGGGGAAGGGAGCAGCGCGAGACGGGGAGGCAGTGACCGTGCCGATATCGGCGGACCCGGCGGCGCCTGTGCCGTGTGGAATCCCGCGCTACAATACCTGCTTTACATGTCAGTCTCCGGAGATTCCATGGCTTCCCGTCTGAATCCGCTTGATCTTTACGATGTCCGCTCCCTGCTTACCGATGAGGAACGCATGGTTCAGGACACGGTCGGTCGTTTTGTCGATGAGAAGGTGCTGCCCATCATCGGTGACTGCTTCGATCAGGCACGCTTCCCGAAGGAACTGATTCCTGAAATCGCCGGCCTCGGCCTGCTGGGCGCCACGATTCCTGAGGAATACGGTGGCGCTGGCATGAACGCCGTCAGCTACGGCCTGATTTGCCAGGAGCTGGAGCGCGGAGACTCCGGCCTGCGCAGCTTTGCGTCGGTGCAGAGCTCGCTGTGCATGTATCCGATCTTTGCCTATGGCAGCGAGGAGCAGAAGCAGCAGTACCTGCCTGGCATGGCGGCGGGCGAAATCATTGGCTGCTTCGGGTTGACCGAGCCGCACGGTGGCTCTGATCCGGCCAACATGAAAACCAACGCGAA
>JALYXN010000466.1 GCA_030947085.1 Pseudomonadota bacterium
GTCGGCTCTCATGTCCGGGCCGCTTGTCCCATTCAAGACGTTGGGCTGGGGGTAGGGCATGCCACTGGCGAATCAGCTGTTCGCGCTCGCCCGGCGGCAGTTGCTGAAAACGCTCGAAGGTCGCATGCAACTGCGCGCGCTGGGCGGGAGCAAGCTGGTGGAACTTGCGCTTGTTCTCGCGAGCCTGCTCACGCTCTTGCGGCGACATGGTCTGCCAGCGAGCGATGTGCTGACGAATCTCATCGCGCCTTTCTGGCGGCAACGTGACCCAGTGTTCGGACCGCTGCAACATGTGCGCCTGCTTGCGCGGGGGCATGCTGTTCCATTTGCTTTTCAACGGCGCCAAAACCTCCTGCTGCGCCGGGCTGAGGCTTTGCCACATCCGGAGCGGCGGCGGTGGCGCACGCTGCGCGTGCAACGGCACGGCCACACCACTGCCGAGCAATAGTGCAAACAGTACGACAGAGATCGTGCGCTTAAGGTTCATGGCTCAGCGCGCTGCCGGTCCGGCGTTGCTGGCTGCCAGCCAGCCGTAGAAATCGAGATTCTGATAGAGGTTGGGATCGGTCTGATCGGCGTCCGGTGGCAGGTCGCTTTCCAGATCCGCCGCGGCGCTGGTTCCGCTTGCCTGCATCGGCGCCGTCGCGTGGTGCTGCGGAACGGGCTGCCACATCATCAGCGCGGCCAAGGCGAGGACCGCGAACGCGCCAGTGGGGATCAGCCAGCGGCTGACGCGTGGCTGCGGGGCCTCGGCTGACTGCAGCGCTTTTCGCCGGGCCGCACGAAGAAGGTCGGCCGTGTCGGGGTCAATGTTTTGCGCCGCCCGCTGATACAGCTGTCGGGCGCGTTGTCCAAGTTGTTGGTCGAGCCGGCTTTCGGGCCGATGGTCAGGCGCATTCATCGCCAATTCTCCAGTTGATCGCGCAAACGGTGCATCGCACGTGACAGGTGTGTCTTGACGCTGCCCTCGGAACAGCCCATGGCGCCGGCAGTTTCTGCGACGTCCAATCCCTCCAGCACGCGAAACATGAACGCCTCGCGCTGGCGTGGCGGAAGTGCACCGACTGCCGCGGCCATGGCTGCATAGGACTGCACGTCGTAAAGCCGATCGAGCGGGCCGGGCCCCTGATCGGCCGGTTCCCACACGGGCAACGCGTCGTCGGCATTGTCCTGGCCACCACCGAGCCAGTTCACCACGATCGAGCGCACCTTTCGGCGGCGCTGCAGATCGATGACGCGCCGACGCAGGATGCCCCAAAACAGCGGTGCCCATTCGGCCGCCGGCTTGTCCCGATAGTGCTTGACCAAACGCAGCATCGCGTCCTGCACGGCGTCCATGGCGTCTTCACGCTGGCGCAGCTGCATCTCGGCCATGCGGAACGCACGCCGTTCGACCTGCGCCAGGAAAGCATCCAGCGTCGCGGGCGTGTCGCGAGTCTCGACGATCGTGCCGACGTCCAGCGTGCCGGCCATGGTGTTCATGGGCGCCATGCCCGCCGTGTTTCCTGAAGCATCATCGGGCTCCATCGAAGGCTCTCCCTTGGTTCAACGCGGCAGGCTCGCACGGGTTGACGCGCACCCGTATGATGCGGGTTCAACTGGGTCTTGAGAGGTAGGGGTCATGATCGACGGTTTCCTGGCGCTGTATATCTTCATGCTCGCCGCATTTACCGGCTATGAAATCATTGCGCGGGTACCGGTGATTCTGCATACGCCGTTGATGTCCGGCTCCAATTTTGTGCATGGCATCGTGCTGGTTGGTGCGATGATTGCGCTTGGCCATGCGCAGACGTCATTCGAGATCAGCATCGGTTTCATCGGTGTGCTGCTGGGTGCGGGCAACGCCGCCGGTGGCTACGTCGTGACCGAGCGGATGCTGGAAATGTTCAAGTCCAGCAAGCCGGGCGCTAACCGCGAGGGCAAATCATGAGCTGGCTGCCTACCCTGATCAAGCTGTGCTATTTCATTGCGGCCCTGCTGTTCATTCTGGGTCTGAAGCGTATGAGCTCGCCACGCACGGCCCGCGGCGGCATTGTCTGGGCCGGGTACGGCATGTTGCTGGCGGTGCTGGCCACGTTCTTCCTGCCTGATCTGCATAACCGGGGCCTGATCATTGCGGCTGTGCTGATTGGCGTCAGCGCGGCCTGGTGGACGGGCAAGCGCGTGGCAATGACGGCGATGCCGCAAATGGTGGCGCTTTACAACGGCATGGGCGGCGGCGCGGCGGCAGCGATTGGTGCAGTCGAACTCATCGGTTATGTGCGCACGCTGGCGATCCTGCGTCCACCTGGTGTGCCGGACACGTCGCCGCTGCGTCCCGAAAGCTGGGTCACCAATCCCTACGCAGCGATGCCATCACTGACCTTGCTGTCACCGGTTGAACTGGTGCTCGGCGTGCTGGGGGCACTGATCGGTGCCGTGAGCTTCTCCGGTTCGCTGATCGCCTTCGCCAAGCTGCAGGGCTGGCTCGACCGGCGATTCGTGTTTCCCGCCCAGCGCTCGGTGAATCTGTTGTTGCTGGCGGTAGCCGTCATCGTGGGTCTGGTGTTGGCCGCAGGCCATGTCAGCCTGCCTTTGATCGTGGCGTTCTTCGTGCTGGCGCTGCTGTTCGGACTGCTGATGACGCTGCCGATCGGTGGCGCCGACATGCCGGTGGTGATTTCGCTCTATAACGCCTTTACCGGTTTGGCGGTGGCGCTGGAGGGTTTTGTGCTGGGCAACGAGGCGATGATCATCGCCGGCATGGTGGTCGGCGCTGCCGGCACCTTGCTGACCCAGCTGATGGCCAAGGCGATGAACCGATCGCTGGGCAACGTGCTGTTCGGCAGCTTCGGCGCCGCCGGTGGTGAGGCGCAGTCGATCGAAGGCGCGCAGAAGCCGGTGGACGCGGCAGACGCGGCGGTGATGATGGCTTACGCCGAGCGCGTTGTCATCGTCCCCGGCTACGGCCTGGCTGTGGCGCAGGCGCAGCATAAGGTATGGGAATTGGCGCAATTGTTGATCAAGCGCGGGGTGAAGGTGAGGTTCGCCATCCACCCGGTGGCCGGACGTATGCCCGGTCACATGAATGTGCTGCTGGCCGAGGCCGGGGTGCCGTACGATCTGATCGCCGACATGGACGACATCAACCCTGAGTTCCCGTCCACTGACGTGGCGCTGGTCATCGGTGCAAACGATGTCGTGAATCCGCTGGCGAAGACCGATCCAGCCTCACCGATCTACGGCATGCCGATTCTGGAAGTGATGAACGCACGCCAGGTGATCGTGATCAAGCGAGGCAAGGGCACCGGGTTTGCCGGAATCGAAAACGCGCTGTTCTACGCCGATAACACACGGATGCTTTACGGCGATGGTCAGGCAGCGGTCGGTGAGCTGGTGACCCAGCTGAAGGATATCGACGGCTGAATCTTTCAGTCGTTGCTCAGCGCTTGCGCGGCGTGCGCCATGCGAGCCAGGCGGCAAGCGCCATCGCCAGCAAGGCGAAAGCGATATCGATCGGGGAGACGGCCAGTCGTGCCAGTTGCCACAGCATGCCGACTCCGGCGGTGCGCAACGCGCCGAGAATGCCCATGCCCATGCTGCCTGCGATTTGCACGGCGGCAATCAGAATGTTGACGTAAATCGCCGCCAGCGCCGTCGCCAGTGCTGCCAGTGCGGCAGCACCGGTGCCCGGGGAACGAACGTAATTCCGGATCGTGATCGCCAGGATCGCACCGAGCGGTATCGCCAGCCAGGGCAGCGGATGACGCATGTACAGCGCCACTACCATCCATACCGCACCGGCAGCGAGCCCCAGCATGGCGGCACTGAACAAACTGAAGACAGAAGCCAGCATCTGACGCGCAGTCATCCGCGCTGGTTCGGCATGGGAGTTGAAAACATGAGGTTTTCCATGGCGCAAAACCGCCATTGTAACGTGCCCGCGCCTGCCCGGTCGCGACGTCGGATAGGTCTTTCCCCTTGAGTTCGATGATTCCGGCCTGATCTGTGGGATGCGAGTCCGTTGAGCGAGCGGCATAATAGGCATTCGGGTACGACGCCATGTCGTGCTCGCCGACACAGGAATGGCCAGTGGCATGAGTGGTTTCAGTTTGAGCAGCGAGCCTTTCACTTTCTTGCGTGATTGCAGCGCCGTCATGGTGCCGCAGGGAGAGGTAGTAACTTTGCCTGCAGGGCAAATTGGGTATATCACCCAAGCGCTTGGCGGCAGTTTCACTGTCTACGTCGAAGGCAACCTTTTTCGAGTCGCCGGGGACGATGCCGACGCCCTGGGCAAGGAAAAACCGGCGCCGATCGAAGTGGCCGCTGATGCCACCGACGCCGATGTGGAAAAATTGGCCTGGGATCAGCTGCGCACCGTGTTCGACCCGGAGATTCCGGTGAACGTGGTGGAGCTGGGGCTGGTCTACGACCTGAGCCTGGAACAGACCGAATCGGGTCAGCGCAAGGTGTACGTCAAGCTCACGCTGACTGCGCCCGGATGCGGCATGGGCGATATTCTGGTGGACGACGCGCGAATCAAGATCGAGATGATTCCGACCGTGAGCGAGGCCGAAGTGGATCTGGTGTTCGATCCGCCGTGGAGCCATTCGATGATGTCGGACGCTGCCAAGCTCGAAACCGGCATGCTCTGAGCCCCTCCGGGCGGCTCCCTATCCGTAAAAATGTGCGCGCGCCGAAGAGGTACTTTCTCCACGGCGTTATTCGCGCGCCTCTCTGAACCTCGTCGAAACGAATCAACTCCGGTGATTTCCTGAAATCGGCTTGAAATAGCGGGTTGCCAAGGCGTGCGTGGGTGGAACTCCGCCATCCATCGGGATGGATCGCTCAGGTTGTGACCGGGGTCACCGGGCATAGGAAAAAATCAGATGGTCATCGGGTCCCGCAAGAAATAACGTCACTTGATTCGTCCTCTGGGAGGTCGACGAATGATCCTTTAACGGCGGTATGCCGTTTCGCGACTACGCGTCCGAGCGCTGTCCTTGAATGGAATCTCAGGGGGGGAAGCAGCCATATGGCGGACGTATTTCGGGATCGCTAGACAGCTAACGAACATGGCGTCGTGCTTTGCACGGCAACTTTTGTATGGGGTCAATGCGGCCGCATCCGGTCTGTCTGTCCCCGGAACATTGTCCAGGAGTGTTTTTACATGCCCAACCATTTCCGTCTGAAATTGCTGGTCGCCGCTATTGGCATGGCTACGGCCTCGGTAGCAACTGCAGCAACCACCAAGACCTTGCACGAGCAGAACCTCGGTGCAGTCCCGGCCAGCTCGCTGGCCACGCAGTTGAACCTGGGGCAGGACATGTCATTGGTCGCCCGCAGTTCGGTCGCCATTCCTGGTGGACGTCACGTCGTGCGCCAGCAACAAATGTTCCGCGGCGTTCCGGTTTACGGTCGCAGCATCGCGGTGGTGCAGGATGCACAGGGCAACGCGCTGCGCGCTTCCGGTGAGCTGATGCAGAGTGCGCAGCTCAATCTTGCATCGGTGGCGCCGAAGCTGGACGCCACGGGAGCTCAGGCAGCGCTCAGGGCGCATGCGCACACGTTGCTGCTCAACAGTGCACCCCTTAGCAACCAGAAAACCGATTTGTTCGTGTATCCGCAGGACGACGGCACCGCGCGTCTGGTCTATCGCGTGTCCTACTTCGTCGGTGGTCCCAACCCGAGCCGTCCCACGGCGATCATCGATGCCAACACCGGCGCGGTGATCCAGAGCTGGGATGGTCTGACCGATGCCACCGCCACCGGCCCCGGTGGCAACCAGAAGACCGGTCAATACACCTACGGCACCGACTATGCCGCGCTTCAGGTCACCCAGTCGGGTAACACCTGCACCCTGGTGAACACCGACGTGAAGACCTACAACCTCAACCACGGCACCAGCGGCGGTTCGGTGGTCAGCTTCACCTGCCCGAACAGCAACACCGACGCGATCAACGGCGCCTACTCGCCGGTGAACGATGCACACCATTTCGGTGGCGTGGTGCATGACATGTACCAGTCGTATACCGGCGGACCGCCGCTGAATTTCCAGCTGATCATGAACGTGCACTACAAGAGCAATTACGAGAACGCGTTCTGGAACGGTACGTCGATGAACTTCGGCGATGGTGCCAGCACGTTCTATCCGCTGGTGTCGCTGGACGTGACCAGCCATGAGGTCAGTCACGGTTATACCGAGCAGAATTCGGGTCTGCAGTACACCGGTCAGTCGGGTGGCATCAATGAGTCCTTCTCGGACATCGCTGGTGAAGCAGCCGAGTTCTATGATCGCGGCGCGAATGACTTCCTGGTCGGTGCCGATATCACCAAGACCATGACGGCGCTGCGCTACATGTGCAATCCGCCGCAGGATGGCGGCTCCATCGACAATGCTGCGAACTACACCTCCAGCATGGACGTGCATTACTCCAGTGGCGTCTACAACAAGGCGTTCTGCGTACTTGCGAAGACCTCCGGCTGGGGCACCAAGAAGGCGTTCCAGGTGTTTGCGCTTGCCAACAAGTCCTATTGGACCGCGACCATAACCTACAACTCTGGCGCATGCGGCGTGGAGTCGGCGGCTACCAACTTGGGGTTCAACAACAGTGACGTCATTGCTGCATTCACCGGTGTGGGCGTGACCTGCCCGGGTACGGGCGGCGGTGGTGGAACCGGCACTGCCGAACTGCAGAACAATGTGGCGGTGACCGGTGTGAGCGCCGCCACGGGCGCCGACAAGGACTACTTCATCACGGTCCCGGCCGGCGCCACCAATCTGGTGATGTCGATCTCCGGTGGCACCGGTGATGCCGATCTGTACACCAAGGCGGGCACCGCGCCGACGACCAGCAGCTACGATTGCCGTCCGTACCAGACCGGCAATGCTGAAAGCTGCACCGTGGCTTCGCCTGGGGCAGGCAAGTACTACGTCAAGGTGCATGCCTACGCCGCGTATTCCGGTGTCACGGTCAAGGCGTCCTACGCCACGGGTGGCGGTGGTGGCGGTCTTCAGAATGGCGTGGCGGTCACCAATCAGTCCGGCGCGGCCGGTCAGGAACTGAGCTACACCGTGACCGTCCCCGCGGGCAGCAGCCTCACAATCGCCAGCTCTGGTGGCAGCGGTGATGCCGATCTGTATGTGAAGAAGTCCTCGGCGCCCACGACCAGCAGCTATGACTGCCGTCCGTACAAGACCGGCAACGCGGAAAGCTGCTCGTTCAGCGGGGCGTCGGGCACGTACTACATCAAGCTGCGCGGTTACACCGCATTCTCGGGTGTGCAGCTGAAGGCGACCTGGTAAGTCCATCGCAGGCCGTGGCTGACCTGCGGTTTCTAGCCTGAATTTCTAACCTGAAAAAAGAAAAGGCCCGGTCGAACTGATCGGGCCTTTTCCACATCCGGCGGGTGCAACGCTCAGCCGGCGATTTCCTCGAAGCGATTGGCGTCCCGGTTTTTGCGCACTTTCGCCGGATCCCACACGCGACCGTTCATGGTGATGTAGACGCCATCCGGCAGCGTTTGCACCGCCGCCACGGCGCAACCGATGTTGAACACCGCATCCGAGCCCTGGAACCGGGCCGGATTCAGCGCACCGGTCAGCACAATGACCTTGCCCTTGATGGTGGACAGCTCTTGCGCTGTTTCGACCATGCTGTCGGTGCCGTGGGTGACCAGCACGTGGCGATGCGGCTGTGCCTCGATGGTCGATCGCACCAGTGCGCGGTCGTCCGGTCCCATGTGCAGGCTGTCCTTGCGCAGGATGGGAATCACGTCGAACGCAAACGCCACCCCGAGCTGGCCGAGAATCTCGCTGATCTGCGGGGCACCGATCTTGTAGTCCGACTTGTCATCGAAGTAGATCTTGTCAATCGTGCCACCGGTGGTGACGATGGTGAGATGCTGCATGCGGATGGCCGATTTGGGGGAAAGCGTATTTTAACCCGGGTGGCCGCAACGCAGGTTACCCCGCTTTTAATAAGAGCGTTGTAGGAGCGCACTCATGCGCGATGCGCTTGCTCTGATGCCACAACAGAAAAGCAACGCGCATGCATGCGCTCCTACATGGGTTGCAGGCAGCGCGCCAAGACTAGCCCAGCAGCAGCGCCGTGTTTTCGGTGTCGGGGGTGATCAGCCGGTCAAGCCCATGCCCGACGAATCGACGCAAGGCCGCGGCTGGTTGCTTGTCGCCGTGCTGGTTCGACCACGCGGCCTGGCGCACCAGCAGGGCGGCTGCGCTGCAGCGGACAAGCGTGAAGGCCAGGCCGCGGGCGCCCGATTCGAGTTCGTTGCGCGCTGAGCCGTGCTGATCAGTCCAACGCGTCGCAGCATCCAGCGTCTGGCGGATCGCGCTCACTGCATGCATGTCGTCGCTGCCTTCTACCCACTGTGCCACTGCGCGGCGCAACGCACCCAGACCGTCGCCTGCCAGTGCGCGCAGACTGTCCAGGGAAAGTACGTTGGTGGTGCCCTCCCAGATCGCATAGACCTGCGCATCGCGCAGCAACTGGGGCAGGCCGGTGTCTTCGATATAACCGGCGCCGCCAAAGCATTCCAGCGCCTCGGAACAAAGCGTGACCGCCAGCTTGCCCGTCCACAGTTTCGCCAGCGGCGTCAACAGTCGCAGCAAGGCTGCCTCGTGGGGTGCGACCTGGCCGTGTTCGACCCGCCCGAGAAGATGGGCGACCTCGAACGCCAAGGCAAAGGCGCCTTCGAACTCGGACTGCATATCGGCCAGCGTTTGCGCGTGCAGCGGTTGTTCGATCAACGGACGGCCAAACGCCTGCCGACGTATTGCATAATCGCGAGCCAGGCTGATCGCTCGCGCCATGCTGGCCACCGCGCAGATGGCATTCCAGGTACGGGTCACGTTGAGCATCGGCGCGACCTGCCGCACGCCTCCGGAAAGTTCGCCCAGTGGCCACGCGGGCAGGCCTTCGAGATGGATTTCCGCAGTCGGCAATTCGTGGGTGCCGAGCTTGTCCTTCAGCCGGTCGATAACCAGCTCGGGCTTGCGCTGCTTGTCGTTCATGGTCTCGACGTAAAACAGGGCCAGGGCAGCCGTACCA
>JALYXN010000481.1 GCA_030947085.1 Pseudomonadota bacterium
TGGTACGGAACACCGCGCCGGCGCCACGGTTTTGATTGAACGCGTTGACACGGAAACGGGCCAGGCCGGGTATCTCGAAGGAGAAGTCGGTCTCGTAGAATTCCTCGTAATCACGACGCTGCTTGTCCGACATGATGTCGTAGATCAGCGAGTGCACCTGCTTGTGTTCAAGCGCGGGAATGTTGATGCGGCGAACATCGCCGTCAACGCGAATCATCGGTGGCAGCCCGGCGGACAAGTGCAAGTCCGAGGCCTTGTTCTTCACCGAGAAGGCGAGCAGTTCGGCAATGTCCATCTCTATGTTTCCCCTCATCCGATCATCTGAATGGCGTCTGTTGGATGCCACATCAGAGGTCGGACGCTGTTCGTCGAAACGTCACACCGCAGCGCATGACGCCGCGGTCATCGAATTTCCCGCCGAACAGCCCGAATCCCCCTGCAGCAAAGCCGATACTACTCGCGCAAGCGCCCGTGCGACCAGTCCTTGCTGTCATCGTGATGCAAACGGCTGCCCCGGTATGCGCGCCAGGTCAAGAAAACCACCAGGCAGCGGTTGAAACACGCCAGGACAGCGGCGAAAATTCGCCATTGCCGGCGGCACCAACTCCATGGTGACGCACGCTACGGTAAGGTATGGGGTTTGAACACGAAGCTAAGGAGTCCTGCATGACACGACTAACCTTCATCGGCGGCGGCAACATGGCACGCAGCCTGATCGGCGGCCTGCTCAAGACGGGCGTGGCCCCCGCCACCATCAGCGTTTCCGAGCCGCAAGCGGAGTCGAGGGAATCACTCGGTCGCGAGTTTGGGGTGGCCTGCTACGCGGAGAATCAGCAGGCCGTGGCGGAAGCGGAGGTGATCGTGCTGGCGGTCAAGCCGCAGATCATGCCGAAGATCCAGGCCGAACTGCAGGACATTCTGCAACGCAACAAGCCCTTGTTGATCTCGATCGCCGCCGGCGTACGACTGGAACAGCTTGAGCGCTGGTTTGGCAGCGAGCTGCCGATCGTGCGCTGCATGCCCAACACACCGTCGCTGATCGGCGCCGGCGCCACCGGCCTGTGCGCCAACCGCCATGTCAGCGCGGCGCAGAAAGACCAGGCACGGCATATTCTCGACTCGGCCGGCATGACGCGCTGGATCGATGACGAAGCGTTGATGGACACGGTGACCGCGATCTCCGGCTCGGCGCCGGCGTATTTCTTCGCCATGGTGGAAGCCCTCGAGGATGCCGCCGCAGCCCAGGGGCTGCCGCGTGAAACCGCCCGCGCGCTGGCCGCGCAGACCTGCTTCGGCGCGGGCCGGATGATGGTCGAGAGTGGTGAAGACCCGGCCGTGTTGCGCAAGCGGGTCACCTCGCCCAACGGCACCACCCAGGCTGCACTGGAAAGTTTCACCAGCGATGATCTTGCGGGCATCGTGGCCCGTGCGGTCACCGCCGCCAGGGATCGTGGGGTGGCGCTGGCTGCCGAACTGGACCAGCTGGCGTGAGTTATCTGCTCAATGCGCTGGCCATGCTGATCGGGCTGGCCCTGGACGCCGTGGTGGCCCTGCTGCTGCTGCGCGTTCTGTGCGAAGCATGCCGTGCGGACTTCAACAATCCGCTGAGCCAGTTTGTCTATCGCTATACCAATCCCGTGCTGGCACCGATACGGCGCGTCGTGCCGAACTGGCGCCGGATCAATATCGCCGCGCTGCTACTGGCGTGGATGGCGATGCTGGTAAAGCGCCTGCTGCTGTTTGGCCTGCTTGGCGTGATGCCGCATCTGCTCGGCGTGCTGGTGCTGTCGCTGGCCGAACTGCTCGACTTCGTCCTGGTGTTTTATCTGGTGCTGATCTTCGGATGGTCGCTGCTGAGCATGTTCTCGGTCGATCAACGCCATCCGATGTTGCGTCTGGTCAACGCCATCGTCGCGCCGCTGATGCAGCCGCTGCGCGGCAAGCTGATTGCCGGCCAGATCGATTTCGCGCCCATGGTAGTGATGCTGGCACTGCTGCTGGCTCGCATCCTGATCGCTGCACCACTGCTGGACCTCGGGTCGCGGTTCTCTATGGGCGGCTAAAGCTGTCGAGCCGTTGTAGGAGCGGCTTCAGCCGCGA
>JALYXN010000510.1 GCA_030947085.1 Pseudomonadota bacterium
GCGCTTATCGCCGTCCAGCGCAGCGCACGTCTGGTTCGCGTACATGATGTGGCCGCTACCGTGGACGCGCTTTCGGTCTGGCGCGAGGTCCATGCGCTAGACCGGGTGCCGCGCCGCGAGGACAAGCCCGCCATGCCGCGTTGGCCGGACGACGAGTGAGATATCGCTCACCTATTCCACCGGCCTTGCGCCGACCACACATTCGGGCGATTCAAACACGATGAACCAGCGCAAATACTTTGGTACGGACGGCATCCGCGGAATGGTGGGGGAGTGGCCGATCAGTGCCGATTTCATGCTCCGACTGGGCCGCGCCGTGGGCAGCGTGCTGTCAGAAGAAGGCAAGCAGCGTCCCACGGTGATTATCGGCAAGGACACCCGTATTTCGGGCTACATGTTCGAGTCGGCGCTGGAAGCTGGGCTAGTTGCCGCTGGTGCCGACGTGAGGTTGCTGGGCCCGATGCCGACGCCCGCCGTCGCGTTTCTTACGCGCTCGATGCGTGGTCAGGCGGGCATTGTGATCAGCGCTTCGCACAACCCGCATCACGACAATGGCATCAAGTTCTTTTCCGCTAGCGGCGAGAAGCTGTCCGATGAGGTGGAGCTGGCGATCGAGCGCGAGGTCGATGCCGAATTCGTCACTGTGCCATCCGAACACCTTGGCAAAGCCGTTCGTCTTAACGATGCGGCGGCGCGTTACGTCGAGTTCTGCAAGGCCACGGTCGCCGAGGATTTCAGCCTGGTGGGGATCAAGATCGTGCTGGATTGCGCGCACGGGGCCACCTATCAGGTGGCACCTCGCGTGTTCGCCGAGTTGGGCGCTGACGTGGTGACGATCGGCGACAAACCGGATGGCTTCAACATCAATCGCGACGTGGGATCGACCCATCCCCACGCGCTGGTGAACTCGGTGCTGGCGCATGCTGCCGATATCGGCATCGGCTTCGATGGTGACGGCGATCGCGTGATTCTGGTGGATCGTTTCGGCCAGCTTGCCGATGGCGATGACATTCTCTACGTACTGGCGTGCAGCCTGCACGCGCAAGGGCTACTCAAGGGACCGGTGGTTGGCACCTTGATGAGCAATTATGGCTTGCAGTTGGCGCTGGCGAAGCTCGAAGTGCCACTGATCCGCGCCAACGTCGGCGACCGCTATGTGATGCAGAAATTGAAGGAGCACGGCGGCATGCTCGGCGGTGAAACGTCCGGTCATATCCTGTGTCTGGATCGGGCTACGACCGGTGACGGCATCGTGGCTGCATTGGCGGTGCTTGAGGCGCTGGCCCGGGCCGGTTCTGATCTGGCTGAAGCCCGCCAGGGGCTGGTCAAAATGCCACAAGTCATGTTGAACGTGCGTGCCATCGGCGCGCGCAGGGCACTGGAAACGGACACGGTGCGCGAGGCTGTTGCCGACGTCGAGCGCCAATTGCACGGGCGCGGCCGCGTGGTGTTGCGAGCATCGGGCACCGAACCGGTGGTGCGCGTCACGATCGAAGCCGCCGATGCGGCAGAAGTGCAGCAGTTGGCAGAGAAGCTCGCGGGGATTGTAAAATCCACCGCAGAACGCTCGTGAACCTGTAAATACCGGGTCGCCATGGATTGGCCCGAGGTGCCCCGTCCCTGCGGTGACGGGAGGAATCGACCGCACGCCCCACCTGGTATTTGCAGCCATGAAGAATGTCCCTACCCTTGATATCCGTCGATACGACACGGATCGCGATGCCTTTGTGGCCGAGCTCGGCGCGGCCTACCGGCAATTCGGCTTCTGCTGCATCAGCGGTCACGGTATTGCGCGCGAGCTGATCGACGGATCCTATGAGGTGTTCCAGCGCTTTTTTGCGTTACCCGATCAAACCAAGATGAAATATCACGTGCCTGGCAGCGGTGGTGCGCGCGGGTATACGCCGTTCAAGGTCGAAACTGCCAAGGACAGTCAGTACGCCGATCTAAAAGAGTTCTGGCATATCGGCCGCGAGATCCCGCGAGACTCGAAATTTGCCGACGTCATGCCGCCCAATCTGTGGCCGGTTGAGGTGCCTGAGTTCAAGCAATATGGCTACGGTCTTTACCAGGCACTGGACCAGCTCGGCACCCGCGTACTGGGCGCGCTGGCACTGCATATCGACCAGCCGGAAAACTTTTTCGGAGACAAGACGGACGTCGGCAATTCGATTTTGCGCCCCATTCATTATCCGCCGATCACGCAGGACAACATCCCCAATGTGCGCGCGGGCGCCCACGAGGACATCAACTTCATCACCTTGCTGGTCGGCGCCAGCGCCGAAGGGCTGGAGGTGCTGAGCGACGGCGAGTGGTTGCCGGTGACGACCGAAGGTGACGCGATCGTGGTCAATATCGGCGACATGCTCCAGCGGCTGACCAATCACGTGTATCCGTCCACGTCGCATCGTGTCGTCAATCCGCCCAATGAGAACGCGCGCAAGCCGCGCTATTCGGTGCCGTTTTTTCTGCACCCGAACCCTGAT
>JALYXN010000524.1 GCA_030947085.1 Pseudomonadota bacterium
GCATCGCCCACATCGCGTTGACGAACACGCCCAGCACGCCGAACGCCAGCAGTACTTTGAGCAGCAGCCAATCGCCAAAGCGTGAGCCGACGCAGCTGAAACCGTCGCAGCGAATGTCAAACAACAGGCCACCGCTGACGAACAGCAGGATGATTACCACCGGCATGAAGGTGCGCACGCGTGCCATCACGGCTTTTTCGATGCGCTGCACGGTAGTGATATCGAACTGCTTGTGCAGCGACTCCAGCACGATCACCTCGAACGCCACCGCGCCGACAAAGACGATGGCACAGACAAGGTGCAACAAAACGATCCACGGATACCAGGCAGTCATGCGAAAGACCATCAAACCATGCAGAACCATCACTGTCTTCCGCATCACGACTATCGGCCATGACCTGCATCAAGCGTAACTGCATGCTGTCTCTTGAGCAGCGTCGAACTTGAGCGGGAAGAGCAGCGCACCACTTTGAGTCATCTGGTCCTGACTCCTGGTGTCAACCAGGTATCGACGACGCCCGGATGCCCATGCCGATCACTTTGCGACAATCCACCCCGGTATTGATCTGCGTCAGAGTCAACGGTCAGCGCAGCCCCCAACATGCCACTGTCTCCGGACCATTGTGGCGTGGTCACTGCAACGCGCCGATGGATCCGCCCGTTTCTCGCTGCCTGTGCAGCAGCATCCGCAGATCGAGGTTGCCCTGTGAAGTCTGTCGCCAGCAACATTCATCCGATACGCGATACCGAGCGCCAATGGGTCAATCAGGCTCTCGCCTGCCTGGCACAGGAGGCCGCCCGCTCGGCTGACACCCACCTGCTCAAGCTCAATTTCCCCGGCTTCTCTGGCATCGACTTCTACTTCAAGGACGAGGCTGCCCACCCCAGTGGCAGTCTGAAACATCGGCTGGCGCGTTCATTGTTTTTGTACGCCCTGTGCAACGGGCGGCTGCACGGCAAGCAAGCCGTGGTGGATGCCTCCTCCGGCAGTACGGCCATCTCCGAAGCATGGTTTGCGCGCTTGCTGGGCCTGTCCTTCACGGCGGTGATGCCCTCAGCCACGGCGCCAGGCAAGATCCGCGACGTCGAGGCGCTCGGCGGCATCTGCGACCTGGTCGACGATCCCGCACAGGTGCATGCACGCGCCGCTGACCACGCCGCGCGCGGCGCCTGCCACCTGGATCAGTTCGGCCTGGCCGAACGCGCCACCGACTGGCGTGGCAACAACAACATCGCCGAATCGATCATCGGCCAGCTGGCGCTGGAGGCCACGCCGGAACCGGCCTGGATTGTGTGTGGCGCCGGCACCGGCGGCACCTCGGCCACGATGGGTCGCTACCTTCGCTATCGCCGGCTGCAGACGAAACTGTGCGTGGCCGAGCCTGTCGGCAGCGGTTACGTACACGGCTGGCGATCTCGTGACCTGAATGCGGTGGCCAGTCAACCCACCCTGATCGAAGGTATCGGACGCCCGCGCGTCGAACCGGGTTTCATCTTCGATGTAGTTGATCATGTCAGCGAAGTGCCCGACGCGGCCTCGATCGCCGCAGCGTGGCTGCTGGAGGACTTGTTCGGCCATCGCTACGGCGGCTCGTCCGGCACCAACCTGGTCGCCTGCCTGCAACTGGCGGCATCGATGCGCGCGCGCGGCGAACGCGGCAGCATCGTGAGCCTCCTGTGCGACCGCGGCGAGCGGTACGCGCAGACGCTGTTCGACCGCGCCTGGCTGGTCAGGCACAAGATCGATCTGGCGCCGTGGGATGCCGCGCTGCGCAACAGCCTGACAACCGGCATCTCTCCTGCACTGGCATGAACGCATCCAGGGCGCACCAAGCTGGCGGCAGCCTGCATTACAACGTGGCCCGCGGCGGCGACGGGCCTGAAGCGGATTTGCTGGCCAAACACAATGTCGTCTTTGCCCTGGTGTAGGACAGCGTCCATGCGATGGGCGGATCGATCAGTGCCAAGCATGGCGTGGGCCAGCTCAAGCACGACGTGCTGGTGCGGCACAAGTACCCCGTCGAGCTCGCCCTGATGCGGTCGTTCAAGCAGGGCCTGGATCCGCTCGGCATCATGAATCCGGGTAAGTGTTGACTATCGGTGCAGAGTTACGCGGTGCGCGTGGGATAGGCGGCTCGAACTGAGGCTGCGCCGGCGTATCATCGCCAAGGATGAAGATAATTTGCACACGGGCCGACCGCGCGAACCTGAAAGCGTTGGACAAGAAAACAAAGGCTGCCAGGGCCCGGTCATTCCGCAAGCTGCACACGCGAACGCACGCCCAACGGCGGTTGGACAGGGCATGAAGGACGTGTGCACGAATACTCCAATGGTGCTGGAACGCGCCTTCTATGCGCGCGATCCACGGGTCGTGGCCAGGAAACTGCTGAACAAGGTGCTGGTGCGCTCCGATGGCCGCAGCGGACGCATCGTGGAAGTGGAAGCGTACTGCGGGGTGCGGGACGCGGCGGCGCATGCCTACCGCGGCAAGACTGCGCGCAATGCCACCATGTTCGGGCCCGCCGGGCACCTGTACGTGTACTTCAGCTATGGCCTGCACTGGAGTTGCAACGCGGTGTGTGGCGAAGTGGACGAAGGCGTCGGCGTGTTGCTGCGGGCGTTGCAACCCTTGACCGGACTCGAGGCCATGCGCACCGCGCGACTGGCCTGCCAGCGCGACCGTGACCTGTGTCGTGGTCCGGCACGCTTGTGCCAGGCATTCGGAATCAATGGCACGCACGATGGCGTGGACCTGGTTGCGGGCACGGGCGGCCTGACCATCGTGGACGACGGTACGCCGCCGCCAGCACATCCGGTGGTGAGCACGCGCATAGGCATCGCGCACGCCGTCGCTAAACCGTGGCGTTGGTACGTGTCCGGCAGTCCGTACGTCTCGCGCAAATAGGCGTTAAGTTCACGCGCGTGGTCGCGTTGCGTCAGGAGTTCACATGCTCCAACACAGCGCCCTTGTGCATGGCCACGTGATCGGTCTTGTCGCTCTTGATCTCATACTGTGGATCATCCTTGCTGCAGTGACGCGGGTGACCCTTGTAGGTGGTGTCGCTGGTATGCACCTTGGTGATGTGGCCAGTGACATGACCAGCCTCCGAGTTCCAGCGCACGTGGTCGCCAACCTTGAACTTGCTCATGTGGGTCTCCTGGGTAAATGCGAAGAATGCTCGCGTTGTCAGGCCGTGGCCGGATCGGCCTTTGGATAGATCACCTCGGCGTTGCGCACCCGCGCGCCACGGGTCAGGGTGGCGGTCATGATCTTGCCTGGTCCCATGATGTGGCACACCGTTGCGCCGTGCGCCAGCAGGTGATCGGTGATAATGCGCCGATGGCAGCGCCACCACACCGCCTCCGAACACATCAGCACGCAACGTTGCCGGCGCGCGCGTTGCAGCAGCTCATCCAGTCCCTGCGCGAACGTCGCGCTACGCGCATACGCCGCGTAGCGGGCGAAGCTGGCATTGGTCCAGAAGTCCTCCGGCGGCGCACCGTGCAACTCGCCTTTGCTGCGACGCCCGTACAGCGCTTTGAGGTGCCAGTAGTCGATGCGGTGTTCGGTCAGCGACGCGGCCAGCGCATCGCCGTTGTACTGCGGAAAGCTGCGTGAGCCGGGTAGCCGCCGCACGTCCACGACGCATTGGATATGCGATTCGTCCAGCAACGCCAGGAACGCGTCCAGCGGCCGCGACGAATGGCCGATGGTGAACACGGTTGTCGATACACCAAACATGTGGCCCAGAATAGTGCGCCATGCCTCGCTGGCGGATGAACCCTCGCGCGGGCGCCGAACCCACATTTGAATCAAGTGAGCGGATGGCATTTCAGGCCCGCTGGGCGAAGTCCAATCAAGGCCCCGCCCGTATTGCGAAGTAACCTTGCTTTGGTACGTCGTGGACTCGGTACGCGATGTCGTGGGCCTGTATATGACGCCCCATCGCACCCAACAAGGACTACCGCTGACTTTCGGTAAGCCGACTACCCGCACTCACGACTACAAGCAGCACGGCACCGCATTGATGTTTGCGGCGCTGAATGTGGCTACCGGCAAGGTCATCGGACAGCTCAAACGACGTCAAGGAAGATCCACCAGGTCGATCCGCAGACCGGGCCGGTTCTTCGCACCATCGAGTCCGACCGCTTTGTCACCGGCGTCAGCTGGGTCGATGACGAGCTTTGGCACGGCACCTGGGAAGGTGACGAGAGCGAATTGAGGCGGATCGACCCCGCCAGCAGCGATGTGCTGGAGAGCCTCGCCATGCCTCCCGGCGTTGGTGTATCGGGACTCGAGTCCGACGGTGGCGGTGATTTCTTCTGCGGCGACGAACCCAGTGGCAAGTTGCGAACGGGTCGTATC
>JALYXN010000536.1 GCA_030947085.1 Pseudomonadota bacterium
CGTCCAGTTCGGCCTTGTGGATGCTGCGACGCCAGACCCGGCCATCCAGCGAGCGGATGGCCTCGGCCGGTTCGCCGCACAGCAGCACCTGCCCCTGGCCGATGATCGCCATGCGCGAGCACAGGTCGGTGACGTCCTCGACGATGTGGGTAGACAGGATCACCACCACGCGCTCGCCAATCTCGGCCAGCAGGTTGAGAAAACGGTTGCGCTCTTCCGGATCCAGACCTGCGGTCGGCTCGTCCACGATGACCAGCCGTGGATCGCCGATCAATGCCTGGGCGATGCCGAAACGCTGACGCATGCCGCCGGAATACGTACCCAGCTTGCGCTTGCGCACATCCCACAGATTGACCTGGCGCAACAGCGACTCCACCAGCTCGCGCCGTTCGCTCTTCACGGTGACGCCCTTGAGCACGGCAAAGTGGTCCAGCATCGCCTCGGCC
This sequence comes from Pseudomonadota bacterium, assembly GCA_030947085.1. Taxonomy (GTDB): domain Bacteria; phylum Pseudomonadota; class Gammaproteobacteria; order Xanthomonadales; family Rhodanobacteraceae; genus Rhodanobacter. Next base: position 447 of record JALYXN010000536.1, read on the forward strand.
GACACCTTCGGATACACGCCGAATTCCTGCGGCAGGTAGCCCAGCAGTCGACGTGTGGCCTGCTTGTCGGCGCGCAGGTCCATCTCGCCCAAGGTGATGGTGCCTTCATCGGGGTCCTGCAAGGTGGCGATGGTGCGCATCAACGAGGATTTGCCCGCACCGTTGGGTCCCAGCAGGCCGAACATCCCGTTGGGAATATCCAGCGACACACTGCGCAGCGCCCGCACGCCGTTGGCGTAGGTCTTGGAGAGGTCGCGGATGGTCAGCATGAGTCACTTCCTGAGCCGTCGGCACGGCGTGGCATTCAACGCAACCTTAGGGCAAGCGCGGGCGGCTCGCGTGCGCTCAAGGTCATGCATACGCATGCGAATGGTCTAGCCGGAGGTCGAAACCTGCCTGCGCGGGGATACGGAAACGGCGGGGCTTGGTTATGATTGCGGTCTTGTATGCGTCCGCCATCCCCGAGCGGTACGCCATCGCCATTGCAGGAGTCATCATGGCCGACCTCAAAGAAGCCCTCGTTCCCGACATCGGCCATGATGCCGTTCCGGTCATCGAAGTACTGGTGAGCGTGGGGGACCGGATCGAGAAGGAACAGAGTCTGATCACGCTGGAATCGGACAAGGCAACGATGGAGGTACCCGCACCGTTCGCCGGCACGGTGAAGGAATTGAAGCTGAAAGTGGGCGACGAAGTGTCCGAAGGTTCGGTGATTGCCATCATCGAGGCCGAAGGTGAAGCCGCGCCAGCCTCGACGCCCGCACCCGCATCAGCATCAGCTCCAGCCGCAGAACCAGCGAAAGCGCCAGCTCCAGAACCAGCGAAAGCTCCGGCAAAAGCCTCGGCCCCGGCGGAGACGGCGAGCACAGCCGAAGCGTCGCCCTCGCCGGCGAAACCGAAGGAGCCGACGGCCCCCGCGGCGAGGCCTCCGGTGGATGCCAGCATCATCATGCCCGGTGACGCGCCTTACGCCAGTCCGGCCGTCCGCGCTTTTGCGCGCGAGTTGGGCGTGGACATCCAGCAGGTGAAGGGCAGTGGACGTGGCGGCCGTATTCAGCGCGAGGACGTCACCGCCTATGTGAAGCATGCGCTGGCTTCCGGCGCGCGCCCGGTTGACGCCGCGGCAGCTGGCGGTGGCGGCAACGGCAGCCTGCTGCCCTGGCCGAAGGTCGACTTTGGCAAGTTCGGCGAGATCGAGGAGAAGCCGCTTTCCCGCATCCAGAAGATTTCCGGTGCCAATCTGGCACGCAACTGGGCGATGATTCCCCACGTCACCCAGCATGACGATGCGGATATCACCGAGCAGGATGCCTTCCGCAAACAGCTCGGCGCCGAGAACAAGGAGTTGAAAGTCAGCCCGCTGGTGTTCCAGATCAAGGCGGTGGTTGCCGCGCTGAAGCAGTTCCCGCAGTTCAACGCTTCGCTCGACGCAAGCGGCGAGAAGCTGATCCTGAAAAAGTATTTCCACATCGGCATCGCGGTGGATACGCCCGATGGGTTGGTGGTGCCGGTGATTCGCGACGCCGACAAGAAAGGCCTGCTGGAGCTGGCGCGTGAACTGGGCGAGTTGTCGCAGAAGGCGCGCGACAAGAAGCTGGGCCCGGCCGACATGTCCGGCGGCTGCTTCTCGATCAGTTCGCTGGGTGGCATCGGCGGCACCGCGTTCACCCCGATCGTGAACGCGCCGGAAGTGGCGATTCTCGGTGTGTCCAAGGCGGCGATCAAGCCGGTCTGGAATGGCAAGGAGTTCTCACCGCGATTGATCTTGCCGTTGTCGTTGTCCTACGACCATCGCGTCATCGACGGTGCCCTGGCGGCGCGCTTTGCCTCGTTCCTCGCCGTCCAGCTCGGCGACATCCGCCGCCTGTTGCTGTAACAGGCGTCCCGGGTGCAGGCTCTCACGGCATTGGCGTTTCTCGGCTCGGTGAAGGCGCGGGAGATTTCGCCTGCCTTGCAGAAAGGCGCCAACCAGGTCCAAAACCTGCTCGACAGCGGATTCGGGTTTGGGGGCATCCAGGTCACGGTCGGTTCCCTGCTGGGCGGTTTGCTGGTGTTTGCGCTGTTCCTGATTGCGATCCGGGTCTTGAAAAGGCTTTTGTACCGCTACGGTCAGCGCAACGCCCACGTCAATCAGTCAACCCTCTACACCGTCGAGCGCCTGTTCCGCTATCTGATGCTGGTGGTCGGCCTGTTGTGGGCACTCGACGTGATCGGTATCCCGATTGCCAAGATGACCGTGTTCGCGGGCGCCCTTGGTGTTGGCCTGGGATTTGGTCTGCAGGCGATCTTCAACAATTTCGTCTCCGGCCTGATCCTGCTCTTCGATCGCAGCCTCAAGGTAGGCGACTTCGTCGAACTGGCGTCCGGGGTGCACGGGCACGTGCGCGAAATCCGCATCCGCGCCACGCTGATCAGCACCAACGACGACATCGACATCCTGGTGCCGAACTCCGAGTTCGTGACCGGGAGGGTCGTCAACTGGACCCTGCGCGAAGTGGCGCGGCGTCAGAAGATTCCCTTTGGCGTGGCGTACGGCACCGACAAGGAACTGGTGAAGAAGGCCGCGCTCGAAGCGGCCGCCGAGGTGCCGTTTACCCTCAGTCTTGATGGCCCGCGCGGACCGCAGGTATGGCTGACAGGTTTCGGCGATTCCTCCCTGAATTTTTCACTGGTGGTCTGGCTCAACGCCGAGGCCACCCGCCGCGTCGGAGCAGTCAACGCCGCGTATTACTGGGCGCTGCATACGGCGCTGGAAAAATACGGCATCGAGATTCCCTTTCCGCAACGCGACCTGCGTATCAGGAGTTGGGTCAAGCCCGACGAGTACGACAGCCACAAGCCACCCGCCGACAGCGCCTCCATGTCTCCGGTCAAGCAGGAGAATGACGCTGCGCGCGATGTCGAGCGCGACATCGCAGAGAAATCAGTCAAACCGACACCCTCCAATGATCCGGACGTCACGCACTGACGCCCCGCACTATCCAAGGAAAAAGCCATGGCCAACACCCTCGAAATCAAGGTTCCCGACATCGGCGGGCACGACGGCGTGCCCGTGATCGAAGTGCTGGTAAAGGTCGGTGACACGGTCGAGAAAGAGCAGAGCCTGATCACGCTGGAATCGGACAAAGCGACCATGGAAATTCCATCCAGTGCCGCCGGCGTGATCACGGAGCTCAAGTTGAAGGTGGGCGACGAAGTGTCCGAAGGAGTCTTGATTGCCGTGCTGAAAACGACTGACGCGGACGACACAAAAGCTGCTTCTCCCTCCGCGAGTGAAGGCCGGAATGAGAGCGCACGGACGTCGGGGGCTTCCAACGAAGCGGTGAAAGATGCCCCGTCTTCCGCGAGCACCCGCCCCTCACCTCAATCCTCTCCCCAGGGGGGAGCGGAGGCGAAGGTGCCGCAAGCGGCGGCGGCATCGGGAAGAGCGGCCGATATCGAGTGCAAGCTCGTGGTTCTC
>JALYXN010000324.1 GCA_030947085.1 Pseudomonadota bacterium
GCTTCGAACAGGCCCTGCACCAGCAGCGCCAGCAGCGCGGCAGGAACCGCGCCTTCCAGGATCAGGGGCACGCTGTCCAGTCGGATGCCGGTGAGAATCGGCTGGCCATAGCCGCCCGCTCCGATCAGTGCCGCCAGGGTGGCGGTACCCACATTGATCACCGCCGCGGTCTTGATGCCGGCGAGAATCGAGCGCGTTGCCAGGGGCAGTTCGATCCGGCGCAGGCGCACGCTGCCGGGCAAGCCCAACGCCGCCGCCGACTCCTGCAACTCCGGCGCGATGCCGACCAGTCCGGCATGGGTATTGCGCACAATCGGCAGCAGGCTGTAGAGGAACAGTGCCGCGATCGCCGGCCAGGTGCCGATCCCGAGCAGCGGAATCATGAACACGAACATCGCCAGCGACGGGACGGTCTGCAGGATGCCCGTGGCGCCGATCACCAGTTGGCCCGTGCGCTGCAACCGGGCGGCGAGCACGCCCAGGGGAACGGCCAGTATGATTGCCAGCCCCAACGAGATCACGACCAGCTTGATGTGCTCAACGCTGCGCTGAAACAGGCGTGACCACAGGCCAGCAGTTTTGCTGTCGGCGCGGACACCAAGAAAATCGGCGGCGACCTGGCGCTCTTTCAGGCCCTGCAGTTTGACCTTCGCGTTCATGCCGCGCATGGCCTCGGCATCGATGCGTCCGGCCAGCTTCTGCAGCACGGCAACAAACCCGGGTGCGCGCTGCTGCAGGTCCAGTCGATAGAGGTAGACCGCGTCGTAGCGCGGAAAATAGTGGCGGTCGTCGTCGAGCGTGCGCAAATGATAGTACGGGATCTCGGCATCGGTGCTGTAAAGGTCAATCGCGTCGACCGCGCCGCTGGCCAGTGCGCGATAAGCCAGGGAGTGATCCAGCCCGTTGACATTCTTCTCGGGCAGTGCGTAACGCTGGCGCAACCCGGGCCAGCCATCGCTGCGGTCCATGAATTCGTTGGAGAAGCCCAGGCGCAGGTCGGGGTGCTGGCGCAGGTCGGAAACACGGCGAATGCCAAGCTGGCGGGCCCTGTCGCTGCGCATGCCGATAGCGTAGGTATTGTTGAACCCGAGCGATGCGGTGATACCGATCCCCAACGGTTTGAGCCGGGCACGCAGAGTCGCGATATCGGCGTCGGGCGCGACGTTTTTCAGAAGTTCCTGGGTCAGTGTGCCGGTGTATTCCGGGTAGGCGTCGATGTCCCCTTGCTGCAGCGCACGCCACAGAATGCTTGTTCCGCCCAGTTCCGGCTGATGGATGACGTCGATGTCGTTGGCTTGCGCACGGGTGCGAGCGATTTCAGCGAGAATCACCGATTCGGTGAACTGCTTGGAGCCGATATGCACCGGTGCCGCATGAGCCAGCAGCGGCAACAGCAGGGCGACGATGGTTGGCAGCCACTGTTTCATGGCAGCTCTCGTTTCGCGTCGACGAAACGTCGCACGAACGCGTCAGCGGGGTGGTCGCGCATATCCTTGAAGCTGCCGTCCTGGATCACGGCGCCGTCGCGGATCAATACCAGCCGATCGGCAAACCAGGCGGCTTCGGCAAGGTCGTGGGTCACCACGATCACCGTCTTGCCGAGCTGGTTGAAAATCTGCTTCAACTCATCCTGCAGTTCGTGCCGCACGACCGGGTCGAGGGCGCCCAATGGTTCGTCCAGCAGCAGGGCATCGGGATTGGCCATCAAACCGCGCATTAGCGCCACGCGCTGGCGTTGTCCACCGGAAAGTTCGGCGGGAAAGCGATCCAGCACCGTCATCGGCAAATGGGTCAGGGTTGCCAGCGCTTCCGCACGTTCGCGAATCCGCTGCGGCTGCCATCGGAGATAGCGCGGCAACAGGGCAAGATTGCCGAAGGCGGTCAGATGCGGAAACAGCCCGCCGTCCTGGATCACATAGCCAACGCGTCGCCGCAGCGCCAGCACATGGTCCGGCCGCAGTGCTTCGCCATTGACATGAATGGAGCCCTGATCGGGCCACTCCAGGCCCAGCAACAGGCGCAACACGGTGGACTTGCCGGAGCCACTGCTGCCGATCAGCGCTGTGGTGCTGCCGCGGACGAAGTCCAGGTCGACTCGGTCGAGGGCGACCAGGTCGCCATAGCGCTTGCTGGCGTTGTCGATCTTGAACGCGATGCCGGATGGCGATCCGGTCGCAGTGGTCTCAGGCGTGGGACTCAGGTCGCTCATCGGCCTTCGCGGTAATCGTCAAGGCAGTGGTAGGGAAGCGGTGAACCGGGCGGTGAAATCCGCTGCCGGCTCGGGCCTGCCCAGATGATAGCCCTGACCAAAATCGCAACCCATATCGGCCAGCATGTCTTGCGTGTGCTGGTTCTCGATACCTTCCGCCACCGTTGTCAGGTCCATGTGGTGCGCCATGTTGATAATGGCACGCACCAGTTTTGCGGTATGTGGATCCTCTCTCATCGCACTGATCAGTGACTGGTCGATCTTGAGTTCGGTAGCTGGAAACTGACGTAGATAAGCGATCGAAGCGTAGCCGGTACCGAAGTCATCGATCGCGATGTGCACGCCGTGATCGCGCAATCGCCGCATTACCTGCACGCCGAGCTCCAGGTCATTGACCAGCGTGGTTTCGGTGATCTCCACCACCACAGCGGTGGGCGGTATGCCCCAAATCTCCAGAGCACTCATCAGTTGCTCCACCATGCCGGACCGCAACAGCACCCGCGGCGAAAAATTGATGGCAAAACTCAGGTCCTTCCGATCCGCAATACTGGCGGCGTGTCGCAGGGTGGCGTTGACGCTCCAGCGCGTCAGTACCGAAATCAAGTCGCTCTGCTCGGAAAACGGGACAAAGTTGGCGGGGGAGACATCGCCATGTTTCGCGCTGTTCCAGCGCGCCAGCGATTCGACGCCCGCTATGCGTTTGCGCTGCAGATCCCATATCGGCTGAAAAAACACCTGCAGGCGATTGGCTTCGATGGCCTCGCGCAGTTCTTCGTAGAATATTTCGATCTGGGTATCGTGTGGCTGATAGATCGTGCTGATTTCGCCGCGACGCTGCGCCTCATCCAGTGCCATGCCAGCGCGGCGGCACAGCGCATCCGCGCTTGGACCATGTTCCGGGTACAACGCAATGCCCATCACCGGACGCACCAGCCACGGCGAGTCTGCACCGTCCAGCGGCTGTTCAAATGCCTGAGTCAGACGGGTGCCCGCGAGCAGTGCGTGGTTGTGGTTGAGAATGTTGGGCAGTACCACTACGAAGCTGTCGTTGCCGGCCTGGAATACCTGATCCGCCGGACGCAGGGACTGCCTGATCAAAGCATGAGCCTTTTCTTCGGCCTGTTCGCCCTGCTCATATCCAAATCGCAGGCTGATTTCCCGCAGGCCGGGCACTCGCAGAATCAGGACGGCAAAGCAGGCATCGGAATTTGCACACACCGTAATGCTTCGTTCAATGGCAGCAAAGATGCTTTTCCGATTCAGCATGAAGTCGTGGATCCTCGGTCGTGGGGAACGTCGTGGGGACCGGCTATCCGCCCATGTTGCATCATTGCAGGAAAAGCGTTGCGGCATCGATGTTGTAATCACCAGTGGCGAGGCTGCGCACGATGTCGACAGCGTCCTTGTCGCCAGGCTTCATCAGGTCGACCGGGCGGAAATCGCTCAGTGGCTGCTTGTTTGGCGTACTGAGAATGGCCACGCGCGGGCGCAGCCGCCGCACCTGGTTCTGCGCCATGACGATGGCTACCTCGCCAGTACTCAATTCCACCAGCGAGCCGGTGGGGTAGACGCCGAGGCAAACCTGGAATTGTTCGACCATTTCGGCCTGAAACAGACTGTCGCGCGCTGCGTAGATCTGACGCAGTGACTGATGGCGCGAGATGGCGGCGCGATACGGCCGGGCCGTGGCCATCGCATCGTAGGCATCGATGATTCCCAGCATCCGCCCGGTGATCGGAATGACATTGCCGGCAAGACCTTCCGGGTAACCGCTGCCGTCGTAGCGTTCGTGGTGCGTGCGGACAATATCCAGCACGTCCTGGTCGGTGATGTCGGAGCGCTTGAGGATGGCCAGCCCCTCGCCCACATGCGAGCGGATCACGTCCACGTCGTCCGGTGCCAGAGAACCTTGATAGTTCAGCAGCGTTTCGGGGAGACGGGTTTTCCCGACATCCATGAGCAGACCACCCGCGGCCAGGCTGAAAATGGTTTCCGGGTCGAAACCCATATGGCGGCCGAAAGCAGCGGCCAGTGCACTGCAACTGACGGCATGGCTGTAAGAGTAGCTGTCGTGTTGGCGTAGCCCCTCGACCAGAAAGAATGCATCGGCGCTGCGCAGCACGCTGGCAACCAGGGGGCGCACCGCGTCCTCCACATATTCGACTTCCAGCTCCCTTCCGCTGGCGATGTCCTGGAAGATCTTGTCGACCATGAGCGACGCGCTGTCCAGGGCGGCGCGGGCGCGGGGCGCTTCCTCCTCGACCTCTGCGATATTTTCGTAGCGGGTGGCGTTCTCGAACCGGTTTTGTGAAAGGTCGGTGCGCAGCAACGAGCGAGGCTGGCCATCGGTGCCCTGACGGCGAGCGTCGATATAGACCGCACTGCAGAGCCGGCGCAGCATCGCGATCTCGTCCTCGCTAGCCAGTTCGACACCCTGCAGCGGGAAGGGAGTCTCTTCCCATGGGCGATCAAGACGACAGACGAACATCCCGATCTGCAGATCGGCGACCTCGATGCGACGTTCTTCTATATCGAAAAGCACGCGTTTTCCCGTTGAGATGCTGGTCGCCACGTTTGACTGTGACAGTTTGTCGAGAGGGATCGCGAACCAATGGACTGATGCGGTGACAACTCGACAGTCAGACTATCAGCAGGAGCGCAAGCCGCCAATGCCGGAGCGCGACGCACCATTGGCGGCTGCCGACTGCCCCGGTACAGTGCTGCAGCTTTCATGGCGCGCTGCCCACCATGCCGCTCGGCAACCGCTTCCTCAGGACCGCGCGCACCATCCATCTTTACGTGGGTAATTTGAACCCGAAGTTCTTCGATCTGTTCGTTCACGCGCTTGCTCGTGCCGGAAGATCAGGCGACAGCCGGCCTGCGGACGACGTTGCTGGCAGTGTGCTGGATGGTGGACGCAGTGCGTCTTGCGCATTAGCGCTTCCGCCTCGGTGAGCTACTTGCCCGGCATCGTGAATACCAGTACACCTTTGATGCCGAAGTCGGCCAGAATCTGGCCGGTGACGTCAGTATCGGGGGGCAACCGGACTTTCTTGCTGACGGCGACAACTTCCACCGACTGATTCGCTTCGCCTGACGTCGACCTTTCGCTCGGTAAGTTGGCGTTCCCACAGCCACGTCGAGCCATGCATGCAACCGGTCCGGGAACACTTCGACATATCCGCCGTGGGATACCGGCTGCTGGACGAAGCCTATCGCCTGCTGGCAGCGCTACCCCTGCTGATGCTTGCCTTGATCATCATCTGGATCGCATGGATGCTGGGTGGCTGGCTTTCGCAGCGCTCGCTGCTGAATCGGGTGGCACGGCGCAATCCGTTCCTGGTCGATCTGGCTCGCACCACCGTCCGCTGGCTGGTCGTAGCGGCAGGATTCCTGATTGCGTTGGAGATCCTCAACGCCACCTCATTGGTCGGTGCCGTCCTGGGCACGGCAGGAGTGCTGGGTGTGGCGCTCGGCTTTGCCTTCAAGGACATCCTAGAGAACTATCTCGCCGGCATCCTGATGAGTCTGCGCCAGCCATTTGCGCCGCGCGACCACGTGGTGATTGCCGGAAACGAGGGCACCGTGGTTTCGCTGACCTCGCGCGCCACGATCCTGATGACACCCGATGGCAATCATTTGCGACTGCCCAATGCGCTGGTATTCAGCAGCGTGATGCTCAATTACACCCGCAACCCGACGCGTCGTTTCCAGTTTGAGGTTGGTATCGGCGTCAACGAGAATCTGGTACGCGCACAACGGATCGGTATCGCCGAACTGGCCCAGCTCGATGGCGTTATCGCTGCGCCGCCACCCCGCGCGTTCATCAACGCACTGGGTGATTCCAATGTACAGATGCGTTTTCAGGGCT
>JALYXN010000543.1 GCA_030947085.1 Pseudomonadota bacterium
CGTGCAGCGCCTGCGCCACCAGCTCCTTGCCGGTGCCGGTTTCGCCGGTGATCAGCACGTTGAGGTCACTGGCCGCGACGCGCCCGATCAGGCGGAACACTTCGCGCATCGGCGCACTCTCGCCCAATAGCGGGTGGATCAGCGCCGCGGGTTCACTGCGCTCGATCGCCGGCGCGGCGATGCTGTCCAGCACGCGCCGCACCGAGGCCACGGCATGATCGAGGTCGAATGGTTTGGCCAGGTAGTCGACCGCGCCAGCACGATAGGCAGCCGCGGTGGTCGCCACATCGGTATAGGCGCTCATCACGATCACCGGTCCGATCCCCTGTTCCTGTAACTCGGCCAGCAGGCTCAGTCCATCCTCGCCGGGCATGCGCACGTCGGTGAGCAGCAAGGTGGGGCGTGCCTTGCCGAGCGCGTCGCGCACGCTGGATACGTCACCGAATTCACGCACCGTGAGTCCGGCATCGCGCAGCGCCTCGGCGAGGACGAAACGGATCCCGCGATCATCATCCACGATCCATATTTTTTCAGTCATGCGCCTTCTCCAAAGGCAGGTACAACGAAAACACGGTCTCGCCCGGGCGGCTCGAGTAACGCAACTCGCCGCCGTGTTCGTGGGCGATCTCGCGCGACAACGCCAGCCCCAGGCCAGTGCCGGCGGCGCGACCGGACACCAACGGCTGGAACAACATGTCCCGCAGCGCGGCAGGCACGCCGCAGCCGTCGTCATGGACATCGACGCGCAACGCCATACGATGCACGCGCTCACCCAGGCGCACGCCATGCTCGATCCGCGTGCGCAAGGTCAGCGTGCGGGCGCCGGCTTCATAGGCGTTGCGAGCGAGATTGAGCAACAGCTGCAACAAGCGGTCGGCGTCACCACGCAGCTCTGGTGCACTGGGATCGTAGTCGTGGCGTATTTGCAGCGGCGACGGCTCGGCCCGCAGCAGGTCGGCGAGCCGTGCCAGCAGATCGTGGATATTGAGCGAGCCGACCCGCGCCGCACCATCGTGATGCAGCAAGCGTTTGGCCAGCGCGCCGAGGCGATCCGCCTCGTCGATGATCAGCCCGGCCAGCGAGCGCAGATCATCGGTTTCCACCCGTCGCTGCAGGAGCTGCGCCGCGCCCCGCAGGCCGGCAAGCGGATTCTTCACCTCATGCGCAAAACCGCGCAAGGTGGCCGACAGCGGGGACCCGACCGAGATCGGCTCGGCCAGCACATGGACCTCCAGCAGCATGCCGCTGCCGAAGGGCTGCAGCACCACATCGGCCGCAATGTCCCGCCCGCTGGTCGCCACCAGGGTCACGCCACGCCATTGGGTAACGCGCTGATCAACCACCACCCTGTGGACCTGGGCTAACGCGTCAGTGTCGGCGAACAGCGCCGCCAACGGCAGGCCGACGGCACTGCGCAAACCCAGCTCCAGGCACTCCGCCAGCGCGGGATTGATCCACTCCAGCCGCAGCTCCTGGTCGATCCGGGCCAGCCCGGTGGACATCTGTTCGATCCATTCGCGCCAGTCGATGCTGCTCATTGCACCATCATGGTCAATGCATCCGTTTGGTGCAAATGGCAAGAATGCATTCTGTTGGCGTCCCGGCACAGACAGCGCGCATGGCAGCGAAAACGACAACGAGCGCCAAAGCGCCCGTTGTCTTAGAACAAAGTTCTATCGCACCAATCAACCAGCGAAATACATCTGGAATTCCAGCGGGTGGGTGCTGGCGCGGTAGCGGGTGACTTCCTTCATCTTCAGCTCGATATAGGCATCGATGAAGTCGTCGGAGAACACGCCACCGGCAGTAAGGAAATCACGATCCTTGTCCAGCGCTTCCAGCGCGGCGTCCAGGCTAGAGCATACCTGTGGAATGTTTTTCTCTTCTTCCGGCGGCAGATCGTACAGATCCTTGTCGGCTGGCGCACCTGGATCGATCTTGTTGAGGATGCCGTCCAGGCCGGCCATCATCAGCGCGGTGAAAGTCAGGTAGCCGGACTGCTGCGGGTCGGGGAAGCGCACCTCGATGCGGCGGCCCTTGGGGCTGGCCACGTACGGGATGCGGCAGCTGGCCGAACGGTTGCGGGCGGAGTAGGCCAGCATCACCGGTGCCTCGAAACCCGGCACCAGCCGCTTGTAGCTGTTGGTGGTGGCGTTGGCGAACGCGTTGATCGCCTTGGCGTGCTTGAAGATGCCGCCGATGTACCACAGTGCGGTCTGCGACAGGCCGCCGTAGAGATCACCGGCGAACAGATTCTCGCCGTCTTTGGCCAGCGACTGATGCACGTGCATGCCACTGCCGTTGTCGCCGACGATCGGCTTGGGCATGAAGGTCGCCGTCTTGCCGTTCTGGTGCGCCACGTTCTTGATCACGTACTTCATGGTGATCAGCTCGTCGGCCTTCTTCACCAGGGTGTTGAAGCGCACCCCGATCTCGCACTGGCCGGCGTTGGCCACTTCGTGATGCTGCACCTCGACCACCTGACCCAGCGACTCCAGCACCTTGCACATGTCGGCACGGATGTCGCCCAGCGAATCGACCGGACTGACCGGGAAGTAGCCGCCCTTGATGCCCGGGCGGTGGCCGCTGTTGCCGCCGTCGTACTTGTTGCGCGAGCTCCAGTGCGCTTCCTCGGACTCGATTTCATAGAACACGCGGCCCATGTCGTTCTGCCAGCGCACCGAATCGAAGATGAAGAATTCCGGCTCCGGACCGAAGTACGCGGTGTCGGCAATGCCGGTGGATTTCAGGAACGCTTCGGCCCGCTTGGCGATCGAACGCGGGTCTCGGCCGTAGGCCTGCATGGTGGACGGCTCGAGCACGTCGCAATGCAAAATCAGCGTGGTGTGCGCGGTGAACGGATCAAGATGGGCGGTATCCGCGTCGGGCATCAGGATCATGTCCGACTCGTTGATGCCTTTCCAGCCATTGATCGATGAGCCATCGAACATCTTGCCGTCCTCGAACGTCGACTCGTCGATGGCATGGGAGGGAAAGGTCACGTGATGATGCACACCGAGCATGTCGGCAAAGCGGAAGTCGACAAATTCGACGTCGTGTTCCTGGATCAGATCGAGCACTTTGTTGGCAGACATGAAACAACCTCGAGATGGGAAAT
>JALYXN010000546.1 GCA_030947085.1 Pseudomonadota bacterium
TCAGGTCGGAGACCGCTGGCGAGCGTCTCGCGCAACGCCCTTTCCACGCTTTTGTCACCGCCGCTAATGCAGTCAGGTTGCTGATCCCACGCGCGAGAGTCGATCGGGCAGTGCTTGTCGTCGCTGCCGTACTTGCCGCCCGCATCGGGCAGGCGCCCATTCGAGTCGGTCAGGCCATTCTCAAAACGTCTCAAGGGCAGCCTGGTCATCGACTTTCCCCGCCGGGCGCCACGTCATTGCCGTGCGTGTAGTTGTCGGCATCGAGCTCAACTTTCATGCGGCGTCTTTTATGGGGTTCGCCCAGAGTCTGGTTTAGATTCCGTGGCGGTCGTGTGAATCATGGTTAGGCACTCGAAGCTACGCGTGCGCGATAGTCGGCGGAGGGAGATGTGCTGGAAGAAAGGCATCACGGCCTCATATTCACTTCCTGAATCCGTTTCCTGACTCACGATCAGCGAACCCGAACCGAACGGCACTTTACGTAAGCTCGTCATCTTCGCGAAGGCGGGGATCCAGCGCCTTCGATGGCGCGGCAACGTCCAAAGTCACTGGGTTCCTGCCGTCGCAGAAATGGCAAAAAAAAGCAGGCTTTACGTTTAATCAATTGCCATTCGAACCCGAACCTGTTCCATCGCATTATTGCGAGTAACTCGACATGACAGATGACCAAAAGGCGAATCACGCGCAAGCCAAGCTCGCCGAGAGCGCGGGCAAGTTGAAGGAAAGCGCGGTCCAGCAGACGGACAGCGCGGACCGTCGGACGCAACTTGCGGCGGATCGCACGATACTCGCTGCCGAGCGGACCTATGCGGCATGGGTCCGGACCGGACTTTCGTCCTTGGCTGCCGGCGTTGGCGCCAAAGCCCTGCTGAAGGATGTGGTGGCTCCGTGGCTGGGCAGCACGACGGCTTCTCTGCTGATCTTGTTCAGCGCCTTCTGCTTCCTGGCCGGGGTGTGGCGTGAGATGGATGCTGGCGCACCACCGCCTCAGCCCGATATCCGCCAGCTCCCGCCTTTGCTTTTGATCGGCATCAACGGCTTTCTGATCCTGGTGTCACTCGCAGCGCTGGTCGGGATCTGGGTCGTTCGTGTTTGAAGGCGGCGACTTGCCTTCGGAGGCCACCTGGACACAGGGACGAAGGAGGTCGATGACTCCGCGGCGGGTAGCAGGCAGAAAAGGTGTTAGGGACTGGGTCAGGGACAATTTCCGACAGGTGTCGGCTGTTGGGATGAGGGTAACGCGCGGCTCGCGCTGGTCGCCGCGGGGACACGGTGAGGAAAAACGGTGTCAGGGACAATTTGTGACAGAGTGTTCGCCGTTTGGATGAGGGCAATCCGAGGCTTGCGCTAATCGCCGCCGGGAGCACGGTGAGTGACTCACCATTTTGCGGACTTCGCGGTTTCGGCGCCGGTCTCGCGCGGGTTGGCGCCCCGGTTTAGTCCATCGACAGCGAGGCTTACCGACGGCCGGAATGTGATCTTCAGCTCGAAAGGCACCGCACGATGCAGATTGAAGCCGAAAAAGGTAACCATTGGGCGATTCGACACGTATATAAGTATCTAGTGGCATTAATCGCAACCCAGTCGAGGTCCCCATGCAATCGATCTTTGTTTCACTTCGAGCGGCGAGTCGTGCCTTTGCGGGTATCGCGGTAGCTCTGCTCGTGTCCACGAACTTCGCCTTTGAGGCGCAAGCTACGCAAAGCGCGCCGACGACTGACACGGCGACTGCGAGCAAGCCCGACAGCTCGGCCACTGCGGTGTTCGCAGGGGGCTGCTTCTGGTGCGTCGAATCGGATTTCGACAAGGTGCCGGGCGTGATTTCGACCACCTCGGGGTACACCGGTGGCACCACGCCGAACCCGACCTACGAGCAGGTCGGCAGCGGCAACACCGGCCATGCCGAATCAGTCGAGATCAAGTTTGATCCATCCAGGGTCAGCTACAAGCAGCTGGTCGAACATTTCTGGCGCACCATCGATCCCACCACAAAGGATCGCGAGTTCTGTGACGTCGGTACGCCCTATCGCACCGTGATTTTTGCGCAAAATTCCGAGCAGTTGAAGATCGCTGAAGCGTCCAAGGCGGCGCTCGAAACGTCAAAACCGTTCAGCGCGCCGATCGTGACCGAGGTAGTCAAAGGCGGTCCGTTCTACCCGGCCGAGGATTACCACCAGAACTACTACACGAAGAATCCGGTTCGCTACAACTTCTATCGCTACCGCTGTGGGCGCGATGCGCGGCTCAAGCAATTGTGGGGCGATCAGGCGATCTCGCACTGACGCAAAAACGGGGTCCATCTCCGGATGATGCAGCGGTGACGGGGGCGGCATTTCAGAGTTGAGCATCCGATGAGATGCGTAACCCAAGAGCCACACCCTCGTCACCGGCAACAATCTTCCCTCCCGATTACAGCCTTGTCAGCTGCACCATCCCAAGATAGACCCCGTTCGTTGGCACCCATCGATGTCGACTGTCAGGCAATGGTGCCGCCGGTGAGCTTGCAGTCGACGCGGGTGGCGGTCGCTGTGCGCAGGGCCAGTTCGAGCGCGTCTTCCACCTGCGCTTGCGCCATGCTCGGTACGCCGTGCAAGCGTGCTGCCTGCGCCGGCAGGTAGGGGATATGGATGAATCCCGCGCGCACGCCGGCCCGGCGTGATGCCAAGTGCAGCATGGCGTAGGCGATGTGGTTGCACACATAGGTGCCGGCGGTGTGCGAGATTTCGGCGGGCAGTCCTGCTTCGTGCAGTGCGGCCAGCATGGCCTTGAGCGGCAACGTGCTGAAGTAGGCGGCGGGCGCCTGGGCGATGACGGGCTCGTCGATGGGCTGCGCGCCGGCGTTGTCGGGTATGCGCGCGTCCTGAAGGTTGATCGCCACCCGCTCCAGCGATAATTGCGAGCGGCCACCGGCCAGACCCACGCCCAGCACGATGGCAGGCTCGAGCTCGTTCATCGCCTCGTTCAGCAGGCAATACGAAGCGGCAAATTCTGTGGGTAGCAGACGAGCCACGACCCGATGTCCGCCGATGCATTGGTCATGCAGGCGGCGCACCGCTTCCCATGAAGGGTTGATACTTTCGCCGCCAAACGGATCGAATCCGGTAAGCAGGATGCGTGGCAGGGATGGGGTCATGGGTTGCCTTGGCAGAGTGGGTTCAGCGAAATACCAGCATCCACATCAACAGCACCGTGCTGACGAAGATCCACAGCGCGCTCCAGACCTGTGCTCGGATCACACCGTAGGGATTGCGCAATTCAAGCAGTGCGGCTGGTACCAGGTTGAAGTCGGCAGCCATCGGTGTCAGCAGCGTACCGCAATAGCCGCACAGCATTCCCATGGCGCCGAGAATGGCCGGGTTGGCACCGTGCTGATGGATCAGCAATGGCAGCCCGATGCCGGCCATCATCACCGGAAAGGCGGCGAACGCATTGCCCATGATCACCGTGAACAGCACCATGCCCAGGGCAAACGCCAGCAGGCAGGCCAGCGCGCTGCCGGTGGGCAGGTAGCTGGTGGCAATCGCGGCGATCGCCGTACCCACACCGCTCTCGGTGAATACCTGGCCCAGCGCTGCCAGCAGCAAGGGCAGCAAGGCGGCCCAGCCAATCGCATCCAGTAGTCGTCGGCCTTCGGCCAAGCCTTCATGTATGGGAGTGCGTGCCACTCGCGAGGCGGCTAGGAGCGCCACCACGCAGGCCAGTGCCAGTCCGGTCAGGGTCATCTGCGGGGTGGCGAACAAGGCGTGACCGAAAATGACCAGGTAGCCACCCGTTACCGCTACCAGCAGGGTCACCAGTGGAATCAGCAAGGCCGGCACGAACAGTCGATGGCCCAGCCGGATAGCCGATTGCAGTCGTTCTTCGGCGGTGCTGTTTTCGGGGTGGGCCTTGCGATGAAGTCGCGGTGCGAGCATGGCCAGCACGATCACGCCGACACCGGCAATCTGTGCCGGCAGAGGGTGCCCGGCGCCCGATTGCTTCAGGATGAAATCGCCGGCACCAAACAGCAGCCCCAGCACCAGCCAGAACGCGGCATGCCATCGATGGTGATCACGCAGATTGCGCCACCCGGCATAAATGAGGAAGGCGGCAATCAGCCAGTAGCCATATTCAATGCGCAGCATGCTCAGCTCGCTCCGTCGGCGCGCAAGGCGGCAGCGCGTCGTTGCAGGCGGCGCTGGTACAGCCACACCCGCACGGACTGGATGCCAAAGGCGGCAATCGCCGTGGGTAGTGCCCATAGGGCGATCGACAATGGGCTCAGTTCGATCCCGTGCTGGCTGTAGAAGCCCTGGATCAGTAATACCGCGCCAAGCGCGATAAACACGTCCTCGCCAAAGAAGCGACCCACGTTGTCGGTGGCGGCAGCGATCGCCCGAAGTTCTTCGCGGTCGGCTTGATTCAGGCTGGGCAGAATTTTTTCGGCCGCCGCCTCACCCATCGGCGCCAACAGCGGACGAACGGTCTGCGCGGGGCCGGCCACGCCGGTAAGGCCGACGGTGGACAGTAACTGGCGTATCAGCAGATAACCGATCAGCAGTCGGGCGAGAGTCAGGCCCTGCAGCCGCGACATCCAGCGCTGCGCGTGTTCGCGCAAGCCGGCCCGTTCCAGCAGTCCGATCGCAGGCAGGGTCAGCACGAATAGCAGCAGCATGCGGCTGGAGACAAAGCTTTTGCCGAGCAGGGCCAGCAGTACTGGTAGCGACATGCCGGAGAGCAAGCCGCTGACCAGCGCCGCGGTGACCACCACCGGCACGGCATTGAAGCGCAGCGCGAAGCCGAGCACGATCACGGCGACGCCGAGCAGGGGCCAGTAGTTCATGCGATGGGGATCTCAAAAAAAAAAGCAAAAAGGTCAGGTTCGAATGGCAGTAACTTACTCAGCAGTCAGAAATATAGGCAACAGTTGGATGCTTGAAGAAAGAGCGAACCAAGGCCGGTTGTCTGCCGATGTCTGCGAGCTGATCGGCGACACGTTCGTCCAACTGCTCTCCGCTACGTAGCGGTCGACAAGCATTACCGGTGCGTTTGGCGTAGTTTCAGACCAGTTCGTCCGGATTGAGATCCGGTGCGTAACCGGGCAGAAAATGCAGCGTCAGCTTGCCGTCCAGTTTTTTCACGTAATCCTTTACCACGCCGGCCTTGTGCGCAGGAAGACCATCGACGATCAGCCGTAACGGCCAGCGCCGTCCGCGCATCATCTGGCGCAGCAAAGTGACGAACAGCGCCCCGTTCAAACCGCCCTTGTAGGTCGCGAACCAGAACGCGCCCTTGGCACTGACCGCCGAGGCGGCACTGATTCCCTGGCGTTGTCCGGGCACCGAGACGACCGGCGTATGTCCGTTGGCGCCCCATGTCTTGCCGTGCACCGAGTCGGCACGAAAACCTGACTCGTCCCAAAAATAGATGTCGGCCTTGTCCCGCTTGGCTTGGCGGGCAATCGCTGGGTAGGTTTCCCGTTGCCACCGTTCGATCGCGCCAGGGTCGCGCTGATACGCACGCTGGAGGGGCTTTTGCGCGGTCAGACCGACCCGTGCCAGCAACGCGCTCACGGAGGCCAAACTCAGCGATACGCCAAATCGCTGCGCGATCAATTCGCGCGCGATCTGGCGTGTCCACAAACCAAAGTCGAAACCGTATTGAAAAGGATTCTTGCCGTTGATCCATCGAAAGACCTGACGCTCCTGTGCCGCACTCAGTTTGCGGGGGCGCCCCGTACCCGTGGTCGAGCGCACCGCGCGCTTGCCCTTGCCGCGACCCCGTGCCTTCGCACGCACCTTGTAGGCCCAGCTCCGGTGCAGGCCGAACGATGCGGAAATCTCGCGCGGGCTCTCGCCCTCCGCCATGCGTTCGAGCGCCATCAGACGCATGTCTTCCAGCGTCTTGTGAGACAACGTGCGGCCATCTTGCTTCATGCACGATAAAACCGCACTATCAACCGAAAGTTCCAACATTGTTCCCTATATTTCTGACTTATGAGTAAGCGCAAGTCCATGATCTAAAATTGAAGTCGGCTCCAATTGCTAGGGTGGAGGTACTAGACAACACCACCAGCAAAAGGAGCCCACCTCGATGCATCCTAATCGTCACATTCGCTCACAGCAACGCCGCACATTACGTCAAATCCGCAAAACGGATGCCTATGCGTTCTTCGATCTGCTGACTGAAAGACGCAATGCTGGCTCAGGTCGAATCGCTGCTGCCGGCCCATCGTGAGCGCCTGCTACCACCGACGGAGACGTTGGCGATGTTCATGGCCCAGGCGTTGAATGCCGATCGATCTTGCCAGAACGCGATCAACGAATTCTCGGTACGTCGAGTGACCGGCGGATTACGTGCCTGCAGTACGTCAACAGCTGCTTATTGCCGCGCGCGCAAGCGCTTGCCGCAAAACATGGTTTCCTCGTTGGTGTGTTTCACCGGGCAAGCGATGACAGCATCGGATTGCATGGCCTGCCGGCACGGTTTGACTCACCTCGATCTCGATGCCGTACACGTTTTGCTGCGCCTCATCGCCAAACGGCGCGTCGGACAACGGCCTGGACGCATCGAGCCGCGAGCGATCAAACGAAGGCCGAAACCCTTTCCACTAGTGATCAAACACCGTCACCTTGAGCGCGAAGAACTGCGACTTCATGGGCATCCTTGAGGCTTAAGTCAGTGCCATTCGGGTCAGGGACGAATGCTTACTTAAGCTGGTCATCCTCGCGAACGCGGGGATCCGGCGGCTTCGACGGTTCGCCAATGCTCGAGGTCACTGGATTTCTGTGTGACCAGCTTCGTTGTTGTAGAGCGCCTCGCGGAGATGACGAGCCTAAGTAAGTCCTGTCCGCGTCAGGGCCGATTTCGGTCTGGTTCGATGCTTAAATAAGGGTCGAGATCATTTCAGTTGGTCTTGTAAATGAGCCTGACGACTGAGCGCTGTTCTAATTCCCTTGCTCGACTCCTATTTTGATGACATTCCAGGATGTTGATGGCCGCAATCATCATACTTGCGCTGCACCTCGCAATCATCGCGTTCAACGTCGCGGGTTGTGTGCTGATTCCGCTCGGGGCGTGGCGCGGCTGGGGTTGGGTGCGCGGATTTTGGTGGCGGCTGGCGCATCTGCTCAGCCTCGCCGTCGTAGCGGTTCAGGCCATGCTGGGACGCGCGTGTTTTCTGACCATCTGGCAGGGTGAACTTTCCGGTAGCGCACCGTGCAGCCGTTGATCGAGGATTGGATGAATCGGATGATCTACTGGTCGTTGCCGCTGTGGATGTTCGCCGCCGCGTATGTTGCGGTATTTGTGTACGTGATTGCGTTGTGGATTTGGGTGCGGCCGAGAAGGTCAAGGCCGAGCCGGATGCGGTAGGGCAGCGGAGCGTCTTGCGCCGACATGTCGATCTGCGGCGTTGTCGTTCGTCGAAACCCAGAAAGCCAGCATTCGGTCAGCCACGATGAATCATCTCAAAGACGGGGAGAAACCACGATGCGCCTTCTTATCCTCACCATGCTGTCGCTGCTGATTGCGACCACCGCTGCCGCTACGCCCACGACGGTGCATTACACGCTCGATCCAAGCCACACGTACCCCAGCTTCGAAGCGGATCACATGGGTCTGTCGATCTGGCGCGGCAAGTTCGATCGCAGCACCGGCACGGCCACACTCGATACGGTTGGCAAAAGCGGTAGTGTTGATGTCACCGTCGACGTCGCCAGCATCGATTTCGGCCACCCAGCGTTAAGCAAGGTGATGCTCGGCGCAACCGCGCCGATGTGCCAGACACAGTGCGGCACGTTTTCGGTGAAGAAGTATCCGACAGCGCACTATCGCGGCAAGCTTGCGGATTTTGTCGATGGGGTGCCGACCAAAGCCATCGGCAAGTTGACGATGCGCGGGGTGACCAAGCCGCTGACACTCGCCATCGACCGGTTCAAATGCATCCCTGATTTCATGCTCAAGCCTCGGCTACGTTGCGGTGCCGATGCGCTGGGGACGTTCCAGCGAGACGAATTCGGACTTGATGGTGGCAAGTCGTTCGGGATGGATATGAAAGTCACCCTCCGCATTCAGGTCGAAGCCGTGCAGGACAAATGACACATGCCAAAAACAGGCAAATACAAAAGCGAGAGTGCACTTTTTCTGGTTCGAAGGACGACGGTGCCACGCTCGCCTATAGGAACGGCCAGCACGCCATGACGCCGTTGCGACACGTCGACGGCGGCGACGGTTCCGCACAGCTGTTGATCGGGCAGACTACGGTATCGTTTTGGAGTCAGCTGAAGCAGCGCGCGTGGAGTTGCGCATCCACGCCGCGACCAGGCCGGACCGTGTGTCCGTCGATGGCAAGCCGTCCGGCGATTGGCGTTGGGACGCGAGTACGTCGGTGGTCACGGTGACCGTTCCCGCGCATGACATCCGCGAACGCGTCGATGGGGCGTGGTCATCCCCCAAAACCGGCCGGCAGCCCGCCGCGCGGGAAGGGAACACCGGGTCGTAACGACACGGGGGTCGAACCGAGCATGTTGCGAACGCAATCTGTCATGGCGCAATATGGCGTCGTTCATCTCACGGAGAGAGGCCATCATGCGACATGCCATCCATCGCTATTGCCGGGCTGCTTTGCTCGGATGTCTGATCGTTTGTTCGGCTGTGGCAACCCCTGGACTTGCCGCGGAGAGTGGACCGGCAGCTGCGGCCCGGGAAGCATCGACGAAAACATGGGCGGTGATCCTCGATCCGCAGATACCCCTGGCCACGCGGCAACAGGCACTGGCGGGACTCGAGCAGGGCATCAGCAACGACGATCAGCACGAGCTCTACCTGCTCGGCTCGTTGTACTACATGGGAAGGCATGCATCGGGTGCGTTGGTGGAGCAGGATCTGGCCAAGGCCGACGTCTACATGGGTAATGCTGCGATCCACGGCAGCCTGTTTGGCATGGCCAAGATGGCCGAGATCGATCTGGCCGTCCACAAGTACCCGGAGGCGATGATCTGGGCCCAGGTCTACGCGCACTACGCGATGCTGCTGCCCAAACACGAAAGACCTAGCGACGGCTACACCGCCGAGCTGGTGCAGCGGATTATCGACAAGCTGGGGAGTTCCGGCGTTACCCAGGCCATGCCGGAGGTGGCAAACTTCATCGCCGTGCACGATGCCGCGATTCACGCCGGCACCGACAGCAATTTCAACGGAGAGCGACCGCGTCCGGCCGGCAAGCGGAAAACCTACCTGACGCCCAATTATCGCTTCGCACCGAAGTCGGGTATCGCCGACTATCTGCTGGCTTTCAACGCAGACGGATCGGAGGCGCACGCATGGCTGCTCGACGCGATACCCGATCCAAGGCTGGGAGAAGACTTGCGGCAGAAAGTCCTGAACATGACCTTGCCGGTGCCGAAGGGCGAAACCAGCCAGGGGCTCCACTACGCTTGGGTCCCGCTGATGTTCGACGATAGCCGCTATCGGGTGGCGCCCTCGCGATAAGCCCTGCCAGGCGAGCGTTGGAAAGCCGGGATGGAGGAAGTCGATCGCTCGTGTGTTCGGTTTCGCTTGTTTTCGCGAGCTGCTGGCCTGTCTTGCGGCTTTTCCACAACGAGCCGCTTCACGTCCACGGTTGCCTTTTCAGGATACCTGGCGCGTAGCGCTTCTTCGGCGTGATCAAGCGTGAACCCATTCATCGTCAATGGCTTGCCCCGTGGATCAGCGCCGGGGACCGCCTTCTGACATGGCTGGCGCAACAACCAAAATGACCAAGCCGGGGAGCAACTATGGATGGCTGCCTGAAAGAGCAAGTGGGTAGCCGATTCCATCTTCGCCAACCGGCTCCGGCTTCAATGGCCCTTACTTACAAGTAAGCGCAAAAACCTCATCCTTCGTCATTCCTGCGCGGCGCTTTACAACAGCGC
>JALYXN010000329.1 GCA_030947085.1 Pseudomonadota bacterium
CGTGGCTGCTGGAAACTTGCCGCCGGCCATGCCACACGCTCGCCGGTGGAGCCGACGACGCGATCGAGATACAACCGCAGCGTGCGCACGTCATCATGCGCCGCTCGCATCGGAGCGGTGTACCAGGGGATCAGGATTTCAGCCGTCCAGCCCTCGGCGTCCTGGCTCGCCGCATGGTGCCAGCTACCATCCCAGTCCTTGTTGAAGTCGCTTTCGTTGGTGACCACCGCGTCGTAGATGCCGCCGGTGGAACTCACCGTGAAGTCATAGCCGGTACGCCCGGTGCCATCGAAATCGATCATGACGTTGACCCGATCGACCTGGTCCTCGAAGTCGCGCTGCACCCGCTGCAAGGTGCGCGGCACGCCGGGCGGCTGATCGCAGCGAAATGCCACCGCCAGACCCCGGGGGGTCGCCAGTATCCAGGCATCCGTGCGCAAGGTGGACGGCTTGCGCGTCAACGGCTGCACCTGGCGGAAATCGGTGATATGACGCGCACCTTTCCATTCGCCCGGGTCCATGTGACCGTCGATATCGACAGCTAGTGCGGGCGCCGACAGCGCAGCGAGAATAAGTAAAATTGGGCACGCCAGGCGCATGTGTTGGGTCCGTCCAGTATGAGGTTGTTGCGCCGTAGTGCGCCGGTGGCGACGGATTCGCCGCTCAGGTAGATGCGCACAGTGCCCTGACCGTTTAACTGTCATCGACCGCCATAAGTCATGGATGGCGCAAGAAGTTGTATAACGCGAACCGGACTGCAGCCTCGATCGCAGTGATCGGTCCTCAGCGAGGACGGCCCCAGATCAGATGGCGAAGCAACAGGGCCAGCACGATCGCGGCGGTAAACGCGCCGTAGCCGTAGAGCGCCGGCAGCACTTGCTGCCAGATCCCGCCACTGGCACGACCCAGTGCATCCAGCTTGGGCAAGGTCACGTGGTCGAAGCCGATGGCCGCGGACTGCACGGTGACGAACGCGGTGACGATCAGCGCCGCGCCATCGAAAAAACGCCGGGGCAATGATCGCGGAAGATTTTTTGGATAAGCCCAGTAGGCCCAGCCCAGTATCAACAACCAGGGCGCGAGCAGCAGGATCGCGAGATAGCGCATCGTTCGATTTCCATCCGTTCGTGTCGCAATGGCGGCGCGTCAATCCTGCGCAGCGAGTTGATCCAGTGCGACGTGCAATTTGGCCAGAGCATCAGCGCGAGCCGGCTCATCAGTGTAGTCGGGCGTACGGGCCACCGCCTTGCCGTCGATCTCCAGCTGCATTCCGGACTGCGCTTGCTGCAACACGGCAACCGTCGCGCCAAGGCTCTTGATCTGCTTCTGCAACGCACCCGCCGCCTTCGGATCGTCGAACGGCATCGACAGCAACAGCTCGTCGCCATCGGCAGCAAACAGGCGGAAACGGAAGCGGCCTTCGTTGTCCCGGAAACTCGCGAAACGCGGCGTCTTTCCAGCCTTTGGCGTGACCTTCGCGGGCGCCACCGATGACGTGCCGCTGGCCGAACGCAGGCCCAGCGCATCGCGCAGCGCGGCCAGCTTCGGTGTGGCAATGGCGCGTGCCTTGATCGCACCGCGCTGCAAAATCGCCTCGATACCTGCCGGATCATTGATCAGCGCCTCGTAGCGCTCACGCATCGGCGCCACGTCCGACTCGACGCGCTCGTACAACACCTGCTTCGCATCGCCCCAGGCCATGCCTTCCAGCAAGGCCTGACGAAACACCGCTGCCTCCACCTCACTGGCGAACCCGCGGAAAATGGTGAACAACGCGCTGGTGTCCGGATCCTTCGGTTCGCCCGGCAAACGCGAGTCGGTGACGATGCGCATGATGGTCTCGCGCAACTGTTTCTTGCCGCCGGCAAACAGTGGAATCGTGTTGTCGTAGCTCTTCGAGATCTTGCGGCCATCGTGCCCCTGCTACGTCGCCACCTGCTCTTCGATCAACGCCTCCGGCAACACGATGAAGTCGCGCCCGTGAATATGGTTGAAGCGCTGGGCGAGATCGCGCGCCATCTCGATATGCTGGATCTGGTCGCGTCCCACCGGAACCTGGTTCGCATCGAAGGCG
>JALYXN010000578.1 GCA_030947085.1 Pseudomonadota bacterium
ATCCGCCGCGGCGTAACCGGACAGGTCACCGACGTTGATCGCCAGCCCGTGCGTTGCATCGGGCGCATCCCAGTCGACGGCATCGCTCACCGTTCGCTGGCCGAAACGCGCCTGCGCCACGACATGATTCCCGCCCGGCGCCAGCGCCACGTCGTGCAGCACGCAGATGCGTTCCTTGCACGCCACACGCCCGAGCGCATGGCCGTTGAGCGATACCTGCACCGCGTCGGCATTGCTGTAGATGCGCACGTCATTCACCGCGTAGGCGCGATGCACGTAGCGGCGACCGCTGATGTGCACCACTGGTTGATCCGACCAGTGCGCCTTGTAGAAATAGAACGCGTCCTTCTTCACCTTGCGGTCGTAGGACACCAGCCCCTTGTCGTTGAGGTCGGTGGAGTCGCCTTCGTGGCGAATGTTGGAAGCGAAGTCGAACATGTTCCACACCCAGCTCGCCCACAAATACGGGCGCTTGGCCAGTTGCGGCCAGCTCTGCTCATGCCACCAGCTCTGGAATTCTTCCGGATGCGGCCGGCCCGAATCATTGATCGGTCCACCACGCGGATTGTCGGTGTGTTGCGACAACGCACCCCCAGCGCCGAACTCGCTCACCGACAGCGGCAAGCCCGGATGCGCGGCATGCAGTGAGTCCATATAGGGACCGAAGTCACCCACCTTGCCGTAGTACCAGCCGAAGTAGCGGTTGTAACCCATCAGGTCGGTGATGCCGGCCAGCATCGGCACGGCGCTGGGCGTGCTGCCTGGGGTGGCTTCGCAGCAGTCGGCCATGGTCGTGGGCCGGGTCGGATCCTCCTGCTTCGCCAGCGCGGACAGGTTGCGCAGTAAGGGGCGCGGATCCGCCTTCGGGCCAAGCTTGCCCTGCGCCATGTCGATGTCGACCTCGTTGCCCACGCCCCACGTCACCACCGACGGGTGGTTGCTGTTCTGACGGATCAGCTCGATCAGCTGCTGGCGCGCATTGGCCACCAGCGCCGGCGATGCTGGCGCATCGGTAAAGGCGACCTTGTTGACGAAGGGAATTTCCGACCACACCACCATGCCGGCTTTGTCGGCGGCGTCGAACCATGACTGCGCATGCTGGTAGTGGGCGAAGCGCACTGTATTCGCGCCCATCTCGGCCACCAGCGCCATGTCGCTGGCCGCGTCCGCTGCCGTGATGGCCCAGCCCTTGCCTTCGCGATCCTGGTGACGCGACACGCCGTGCAAGGCGAGGTGATGCCCATTGAGGAAGAAGCCCTTGTTGGCATCGAAGCGGAACGTGCGCACGCCCCATGGCTGGGTGACGCGATCGAGCACTTGGGTGCCGTCGTGCACGGTGGCAATGACCCGATATAGATACGGATCCTTGCGTCCGTTCCACAGGTGCGGGTGGTGCAGAACAAGTCGTGTCGCGATGTCATCGGTCACCCGTGGCTTCAGCGAAACACTGCGCTCGCTGCGGGAGACGACCGCATCCTTCGCATCACGAATTTCGACGCCGAGGACGACAGATTGCATGCTGCGCGCGTCATTGCGCAAACGGGTGCGCACGTGGACCTGCGCCGTATCGGTGTCGATGTGATCGGCGCGCACATATACGCCGGGGCCACCGTGGTCGAGCAGATCCACGTGCACCGCAGCGGTTCCGATCAGGGACACGCTGCGATACAGACCGCCATGGATAAAGAAGTCGCCCATCAGCGGAATCACGTCTTGCGTGGTGCTGCCCGGTGCCGGCTGGCTGTTGTCGGCGCGCACCACGATCTGGTTGCTGCCGTCAGCATGCCATGCATCGGTGACATCGAAACGGAAACGCGAGAACGCCCCGGCATGTCGCCCCACGTGCACGCCGTTGACCCACACATCGGCCACGTTGCCCACGCCGTCGAACTGCAGGAAGCGCCGCTGCCCCGATGGAATATCCGATCCGGCAAGCGTCAGGCGATACCAGCCCACGCCCTGAGCGCTGTCGATATCGTCCGAGCGCGTCAGCCGGTATTCGCCGAAGTGGTTCCACGTGTGCGGCAGCGAAATTTTCTGCCAACCGCTGTCATCCAGTGTGGCGGCGGTCAGCGCCTTCGCATCACCCGGGGTGCCGGTGTAGCGGAAGTGCCAGCCGTCGCGCAGCGCAAGGACGGACCGACCGCCGATGGCCAGATCCATGGCGCCAGCATGGCCTGCAAGCAACAGGCTGCCCAGTAGAATACCTGCCCATCGCTGAAAACGTCGTGCCATGGCTTGCTCCCCGTTATCCCGTCAGTTGCCTGACCTTGCCCTGCTCCGCGATCGTCCGGCCACCCTCCGGATACGCCAATGAAGCCTACCTCACCTTCCGTCAGGTGATGACCGGAGCGATCGCCCGGTCGTTAAACGGCGACTTTTTTCCGCGCCATTGTCCGAGACCACAAGACGAAGAATATCGGCCGTGCGCGTGCGCGGCTTGCCGATGTGGAAAAGGCCAGCAGCTGCTGGCCTTTTCCGAACCGACTTGCGGGTGGCATGGGAAGCGCTACTGCTTCGACATTATCCAACGTGGAGGAACGCTCTTTGCCATCCCTGACTGACAACAGCATTCGCCCACGATTTCGGCGGCCGGCCGGCTCTCAGGCAGACTGCCAGGAGTTCGCCAATTCTTCGGCAAGATCGCGGTAGCGACGCGGCGGGTGGCCGAGCAGACCGGTGAGGATATCCACCGCGTGCGACTTGCCCAGCATGCCGTCGGTATGGAATCGACCCAGCATCAGGCGCAAGTCATAGGCAGACCACGACGGCATGATGCCCGCCAT
>JALYXN010000583.1 GCA_030947085.1 Pseudomonadota bacterium
GGAATTCACAGACTGCTCGGCAAAGACAGTGTTTATTGACCGTCCAGATCCGGCAACCGTTGAATCCACGCTCAACGTTATTGCGTATCTGGTTACTGCTGTCTTCAGACAGCGGGTCTGGGCACACTGCATTTGACCACTCGAAGGAAAGCTGATGCCGTCGCGACGCAATACGATCATCGGTGGATGGCTGCTGCTAGGCATCATTTCCTTGCCGCCGCAAGTGTCGGCGGACGGCGCAACCCATCCGGTCAAGCTAAAGAACGCCATGTCGAAGACGCCAGCGACCGGCTTGCAGGCCACGCAATTGGCGCCAACCTACGTGTATGGCTCCATCAATCCCGATGAACTGGTGCAGGCCGATGCGGCGTCGACCGGGCTGATCACGCAGGAGCAGATCGCCTATCGCCCGATCTCGCGCCCGGCCGAGGTGCTGGAGTTCGTGCCCGGTCTGGTGGCGACCCAGCACAGCGGCGACGGCAAGGCGAACCAGTACTTCCTGCGCGGTTTCAACCTGGATCACGGCACCGATTTGTCCGCGTCGATCGACGGCGTGCCCAACAACCTGCGCACGCACGCGCACGGCCAGGGCTACAACGACCTCAATGCGCTGATACCGGAACTGATCGAAACGATTGAATACCGCAAGGGCCCTTACTACGCCGAGGACGGGGACTTTTCCTCGGCCGGCGCCGTGCGACTGCGCTACAAGAACCGCCTGGCCCATCCGTTCGCGCAATTGACCAGCGGGCAGTACGGCTACCAGCGCGCGCTGCTGGCGGGGTCCACTGCCCTCGGCGATACATCCCACCTGCTGCTGGCGCTGGATGCCGGCGTCTACGACGGCCCGTGGGACAAACCGGAGAACGAGCATCGTGGCTCGCTACTGGCGAAATACACCAGCGGCACGGTCGAGGATGGTTACGGTCTGGAATTTGTCGGCTACCAGAACCGCTGGGATTCATCCGACCAGATTCCGCTGCGCGCCGTGCAATCCAAGCAGATCGACCCCTTTGGACAGATTGATCCGGATCTGGGCGGGCGCACCTCGCGTTACACGCTGAGTGGCGACCTGCACCGACCGTTGGGCGACGGCCACTTGCTGCTCAATGCCTATGCGGTGCATTACTCGCTGAACCTGTTCTCCAACTTCACCTATTTTCTCAACGACCCGCTGCACGGCGATGAGTTTGAGCAGACCGACAATCGCAACTATTACGGCGGCCAGGCCAAGTACATCACGCAATGGAATACCGGCGGCGTGGCTCAGGGACTTGCCTTCGGCGTGCAGGCGCGCGCGGACGACATCAGTCGCGTCGGGCTGTATCACACGCAGGCACGGCAGCGCATCGGCACCACTCGGCAAGATGCCGTCAAGGAGAACTCGGTGGCGCTGTTTGTCAGTTACGACGCGCGCTGGACCGACTGGCTGCGGTCGGTGGCCGGTGTGCGTTCGGACTTCTATCAGGCGACCGTCGACAGCGATATCGCCGCCAACTCCGGCAGCGCGCACGATCACTCGGTCAGCCCCAAACTGAGCGTCATCCTGGGGCCATGGCTACGCAGCGAGTTTTTCCTCAATGCCGGTCGTGGCTTCCATTCCAACGACGCCCGCGGCGCCACCCTGCAGGTCGATCCCGCCGATCCTGCACAGGCTGCCAGTCCGCAGAAGCTGATCGTGCCGACCACCGGCGAAGAGTTGGGCGTACGTACCTCGCCGACCGACACCCTCACCCTGACCGCGGCGCTGTGGCGACTGAAGATCGGCTCCGAACTGGTGTTCTCCGGTGACGGCGGCACCACCGAGCCCAGCTATCCGTCGCGTCGCCATGGCATCGAGCTGTCGGCGGATTACCAGGCGCTGCCATGGCTGGCAATCAACGCCGATTACGCCGCCGCGCATGGGCGCTTCGCGCACAACCCGGCCGGGGACCGGATTCCCAACGCGGTGGAAAGCGTGGCCTCGATCGGCATCGACGCCCACGGCGACAGCCCGTGGTCAGCTGGCCTGCGCTACCGCTTCCTGGGTCCCGCCCCGCTGATCGAGGACAACAGCGTGCGCTCCCATTCCACCACCGTGGTCAACGCCCAGCTCGGTTATGCCTTCAATACGCGTTTGAAGTTGACGATGGAAGTGCTCAATGCGCTCGACAGCAAGGACAACGACATCACCTACTACTACGCGTCGCAGCTGGCTGGTGAGAAGCAACCGGTGGATGACATCCATTTTCACCCGGTTGAACCACGTAACGTGCGCCTGACGTTACGAATGGATCTGTAGCGAACAACTCTGCAAAAGACATGGGGAAACCGCCGGGGCTTCCCCTGCCTGATCAGCGCGACGTCAAAGCTGCAACAGCAGCTCCAGCAGATATTGCTCCATCTCTTTTTCCAGCAGGTCTTTCAGCTTCTGTGTCGCCTCGCGCATGGTCGGCGAGGTCATGTGCTGGTCCAGGGCGCCGCGATCGCGCCACACCTCGTAAGAGACGAAGCGACCCGGTCGCTCGGTGTCCTCGTGCAATGCATACGCACTGCAGCCATCCTCCTGGCGAAAAGCCTCGACGGCTGGCAACAGCAAGGCGCGCAAATCGTCCGCCTTTCCGGGTTTGGCGGTCAGGATGGCCACCACGTAAAGATCCTGCGTCATCGAACTATCTCCGAGAGAAATGCGGTTGCGCTGACGGGTGGCGCGGCCTGGAATATTGAGTGCAAGGTACGCCAGCTGGAACATCATCCGTCGATGGATGCTGCTTGACCAGGACTAACCGCGTAACTAACGCGCCAGGAGGCCTGATTACGCCTTGGAGGTCATGCCGTGTTCGCGCAGCATTTGCTGGATGTGCTCCGCAGCCCAGGCTTGATCCTCGGGCCGCGCGCATTGTTTGACGTCTTCTGTGAATGAGGCGAATTCGTTGAAGAATTGGGCTGGGTCTGGAAAGAGCCGCACCAGCATCGGCATGTTGGATCGGATGACCGCGAGGCGTCGTGTGAGCTCGGCACGCGTAGCGAGATGTGGACCGGTCTCCCTCACGCGACTTTCCCTATGGAGGGTGCCGAGGCGGCTATCTGCTCGTGTTCAACCTCATGCGGCGGTGCCTGCAGCGGAGGCTGGCATGGTGACGCCGGGTTGACTCTGCCGAGGGTGATGTTTTTCGAGCCGCGAACGTACTTGTTCGCATAGGTACAAATCTCGCCCGTTTCGGTGATCAGTACCGTCCAGTAAAGATCCGATTCCGGGCCGTAGTCAATGAGGATGTGGGCAAATCCCTCGCCGTTGGGGGTATTCATCGGGATAGGAGGGTTCAACTGCAACATAACGTTCTCCGGGGTGGAGATGCCTTGTGCCTAGAAGCGTGTCACCGGGCGGTGAAGGTCTCAAGGACGCGCTGGCGCAAGCGGCGGGCCTTTTCTATACGTCCTTTCCGATGAACCGGCATGGCCACGCGGGATGCAGACGTCGAGCGTCTGCCGACCCGCTGGATTTCTTGCCGCGACCAACGAGGCCCGGCCCCTATCGACGTGGCGAGTGTCTGCGTCTTGACGTTACCCGGCCCTGGAGCGGGATCCCTTGCCGCTCCTTCCTGCCAGTGTCGTGTGTTGACCTTCCCGCGGCCAGCAGTACGGTCTCCAACCTTGCCGCGGTTTCGATCAATAAGCCGAACGTCCGACTCATCTGCGGACTGGCGTCGACTTGCGACGCCTTACGGCATCGGCGGCGGTTCCTGCGCCCGCAGGTCGAACACCAGCACCTCGGCATCCGTGCCGGCAGCGAGCTGGATCGTCTGCGGATGGCGCAAGCGCACGCCGTCACCGGCGTCCAGCTGCACGCCGTCGAGTTCGACGCTGCCGCGGGCCACCTGCACGTAGGCTTGGCGGTCCGTGTCCAACGTCAGCGCTGCATTCTCTTCGCCGTCGAACAGACCGGCGTAGACGTTCGCGTTCTGCTGGATGCGCAGAGAGCCATCGCGGCCGTCGGGCGAGATGATCAGGCGCAAACGTCCGCGTTTGTCCGCCTCGCTGAAGTGCTGTTGCTGGTAGACCGGCGCGCCACCGGCGTGGTCCGGCATGATCCAGATCTGCAGGAAATGCACCGGCTCGTCCCTGGAGTCGTTGAACTCGCTATGGGTAACGCCGCTGCCTGCGCTCATCAGCTGCACGTCACCGGGCTTGATCACCGAACCGGTACCCATGCTGTCGCTGTGCGCCAACGCCCCTTCCAGCACATAGGAGAAAATTTCCATGTCGCGATGCGGATGCGTGCCGAAACCCTGACCCGCCGCAACGCGATCCTCGTTGATCACGCGCAGATCGGAGAAGCCGATCTGGTCCATATCCCTGTAGCCGCCAAACGAAAAGGTGTGACGGGAGCTCAGCCAGCCGTGCTCCGCAACACCGCGTTCAGAAGCTTTGCG
>JALYXN010000337.1 GCA_030947085.1 Pseudomonadota bacterium
GACCAGACTGGCGGCATGCTCCCCGTGGTGACTGCTGGCGGGGTCGAATCGCCAGTGCAGCGGCATCTCCCTGCCTCCGATCGTGGCATGTCCGATCAGGGACGTGACAGCCATGCCTTGCCAGGCGGCGCTGCCCGTCCGGGCCAGTTGCAACAGCTCGGGTGCCGAGGCGCCGGATTGCAGTGTGACCTGGTTATCCGCGTTGCCGACCCGAATCGGGGCGCTCGCAACCGTTGCCGCCATCGGCCGCGCAGAGCAAAAGCCGAACAATAGGCAGACCCATGCGAGACGGTTGATCATCCTGTGGCCCATTCCGGTAGCGCAGCCACGATACCGCAACTGCTTGGCTGCAAACGCCGGTGGCCGCGTGCCAGCAGCGGCTATCAACCGGCGCTATCGGTTCACCCCAACCCCACGAGTCA
The DNA here is from genome assembly GCA_030947085.1 of Pseudomonadota bacterium. Taxonomy (GTDB): domain Bacteria; phylum Pseudomonadota; class Gammaproteobacteria; order Xanthomonadales; family Rhodanobacteraceae; genus Rhodanobacter. The sequence continues at coordinate 423 of JALYXN010000337.1, forward strand.
GCACCGGATCGACGGCCTATCCGGGATGCTCAGTACACCTCTTCGCCGGTGGCCTTGTTCATCTGTGCTGGCGTCAGGATCAGGCGAAAGCAGCTGCCGCCGCCGGCAACGCGGACGTATTCCAGGGCGGCCTGGTTGGCCTCGCTCATCTGGCGGGCAAGATAGAGGCCCAGTCCGGTGCCGTATTCGTGGGTGGTATAGAACGGCTCGAAGATCTGCGCCGCGACCTTGGGCGCGATGCCGGGCCCGCGATCGATCACCTCCAGGATCGGCACGCCGTGCTCACCCTGGCGAGCCACCACCATCACGCGCGCGGGTTCGCCGGGCATGCGGCCGTAACGCAGGGCGTTCTGCACCAGGTTCCATACCACTTGTTGCAATTGCTGGGGATCGGCGACCGCCGCCACCGGAACATGGCTGTTGGCGATCACTCGCAACGAGTCGGCGGCCAGATCGTTGCCCTGGCTGTATTCCTCGACAAAGCCCTGCGCCCAGTGACCGAGGTCGAGCGTTTCCGGACGTGAGCGTTCACGCCGCGACAGCTGCAGGATGTTCTCGATGATCTCGTTGAGGCGGATGCAGTGATTGTTGATGATTTCGACCATGCGCTGGTCGGTGCTGTCCATGCTTCGCGACTCCGCCAGCAGCTGGGCGGAGTAACGGATCGCCGCCAGCGGATTGCGGATTTCGTGAGCGATCGAGGCGGACAGCCGCCCCAGCGAGGTCAGCGTCAGTTCCTCCGCGCGGCGCGACAGCAACGAGGTGTCGTCGAGAAAGATCAGCACATGCGAATCGTCGTTCGGCGCCAGTCGGCTGAAGCGCGGCACCACCTCGGGCACACCATCGGCCAGCTGAGTGGCGGTTTCATCCAGCTTGCCGGAGGTCATCCAGTGATACAGCCGCCGTGACAGCTCGGGCGCCAGCTGGCCGAGGTCGCGCTGGTCGGCACCGGGGTTACCCATCAGCATCCATGCCGATTCATTGATCTGGTGAATGCGATTGGCATCGTCGACCAGCAACACCCCGGTCTTCATGCGCCGGATGATCAGCTCGTTGACCTGCGAAAGATTGGCCAGATCGGTACTGCGTTGTTCGGCAAGCGCCTCGGTGGCGCGCAACTGCCTGCCCAGAACATGGCACAGCGTGGTGCTGGCAAAGTAGGCCAGACCGAACAGCGCCGCTTCCAGCAGATCCCGGTCGCCCGGATGACTGCTGGTGGAAACACCAAAAAGGGTATGGCCAAGAATGCCCAGCGTCGCCAGCGCGGCAAAAAAGCTGGAAAGCCGCAGCGGCAGGATCAAGGCGCCGGCGCTGAGGTTTACCACCAGCATCATCGCGATGCCGATCCGCGCATCGTGCATCGCGGAAATCGCCAGCACGGCCGCGGCGATGTCCGCTACCAGGGTCGCCGACACCACGGACCTCGCGTACCCCATGCTGCGACGATTGAGCAGCAAGGCGATCAGCGCAAAGATCAGATAAACCGTGGCGACGCCGTGGGCAAAGCCCGGAGCTTCCAACTCCGGCCATCCCAGTGCGGAGGGACTGAACGCCAGTGCGACGTAGACCAGCGCCTGGATCAGGCGGAATATGTTGAGAAACGACAACTCGTGGCGAATGGTTGCGGTGCTGGCAAGCGACGCAGGCGCAGTAGTGAAAGGCGGTGTGCTTGACACGTGGCGGGGCACTCTTCGTCCATATAAGTCGAGTATAGGGGGCAGGCTGCTGCTCTGCCGGCGCGCCCGAAGGCTTGAAACCGGGCTTTTCGGCCCATCCATTTCGGTTGCCCTTTCCATTACCGCTCGCTTCCGCGAAAATAGGCGGCCGTATGGCGCGTTTTTGCCACTTTTTTCGTGGTAGCGCACTGCAGCTCCGGTAGCGCGTAACTTCGCCGTCCGATCTCTTGACCCACGCGTTCCCCACGTGTGTGGCCGCCACAAGTTTCTCCGTTCGCTCGAGGTATCGAATGAATTTCCACGAATACCAGGCCAAAGAATTGTTCGCGCAATACGGTATCGCCGTACCGCCGGGCAAGGTCGCCAGTTCCCCCGATGCCGCCGTCGATGTCGCCAAGGCATTGGGCGGTTCCCAATGGATGGTCAAGGCCCAGATCCATGCCGGTGGCCGCGGCAAGTCCGGCGGTGTCAAGTTCTGCCGCAGCTTTGATGACGTGCATGCCGCGGCCAAGGCCATGCTCGGCACCAACATGGAAACCTACCAGTCCGCCGGCCGCGCGCTGCCGGTGAACCTGGTGCTGGTGACCGATGCCACCGACATTGCTCGCGAGTTGTACTTGTCGATCCTGACCGATCGCGACAGCAAGTCGATCTCGTTCATCGCCTCCAAGCATGGCGGCGTGGATATCGAACAGGTCGCCAAGGACTCGCCGGAAGACATCCACACGATCGTGGTGGATTTCGTCGAAGGTCTGCAGCCCTACCAGTGCCGCCAGCTCGGGTTCGCGATGGATCTGAACGGCAAGCAGGTCAACCAGCTGACCAAGATCATGCTGGGCCTGTTCAAGCTGTTCAACGAAAAGGACCTGGCCCTGGTCGAGCTCAATCCGCTCGCCGTGCTGGAAGACGGCAGCCTCGCCGCGCTCGATGGCAAGGTCAACTCCGACGACAACGCCGAGTTCCGTCATCCGGATCTGGCCGCCATGCGCGACCTGACCCAGGAAGACGCCGCCGAAGCGGCCGCGGTGCAGAACAACCTGAACTACGTAACGATGGATGGCACCATCGGCTGCATGGTCAACGGTGCCGGCCTGGCGATGGCCACGATGGACGTGATCAAGCTGGCCGGCGGTGAGCCGGCCAACTTCCTCGACGTCGGCGGCGGCGCCACCAAGGAGCGTGTGACCGAGGCGTTCAAGCTGATCCTGTCTTCGGACAAGGTGCGCTGCATCCTGGTCAACATCTTCGGTGGCATCGTGCGCTGCGACCTGATCGCCGAGGGCATCATCGCCGCGGTCAAGGAAGTGGGGCTGAAGATCCCCGTGGTGGTGCGCCTGCAGGGCACCAATGTGGATCAGGGCCGCGAACTGCTGGCTAACTCCGGTCTGGCGATCACGCCGGCCGACGATCTCAACGACGCGGCGCAGAAAGCCGTGGCTGCGGCCCAATAATCACCCCGTAGGAGCGCACCTTGTGCGCGATGCTTTTGCTCAAGAGCATCGCGCACAGAGTGTGCTCCTACATAGATACGGGACATCTCAATGAGCGTATTGGTCAACAAGAAAACCAAGGTGCTGGTGCAGGGCTTCACTGGCCAGCAGGGCACCTTCCACGCCGAACAGGCGATCGACTACGGCACCATCATCGTGGGCGGCGTGACCCCGGGCAAAGGCGGCAAGGAACATATCGGCCTGCCGGTGTTCAACTCGGTCGACGAAGCGGTGCTGGAAACCGGCGCCGATGCGTCGGTGATCTTCGTGCCGCCGCCGTTTGCGGCCGACTCGATCCTGGAAGCCATCGACGCCGGCATCAAGGTGATCGTGGCGATCACCGAAGGCATTCCGGTGCTGGACATGCTGCGCGTGAAGAACGTGCTGGCGCAGCATCCGGAAACCGTGCTGATCGGTCCGAACTGCCCAGGCATCATCACCCCGGGCGAATGCAAGATCGGCATCATGCCTGGTCACATCCACATGCCGGGCAAGGTCGGCATCGTGTCGCGTTCGGGCACGCTGACCTATGAAGCGGTGTTCCAGACCACCAACGAAGGCCTGGGCCAGTCCACTTGCATCGGGATCGGCGGCGATCCGATCAACGGCCTGAGCTTCATCGATTGCCTGAAGCTGTTCCAGGACGATCCGCAGACCGAAGGCATCATCATGGTCGGCGA